>NZ_PGDQ01000024.1 GCF_003073135.1 Euzebya rosea | reverse complement strand
CTTGGTGGTGCATCGCACACATGGACCCAGGGTGTGTGCGATGGGCCCCGCACGAGGATGGGTGGGCCCCGCACGGATGGGCCCCACACGGATGGCCCCACCCGGTCGCGGACCCGCAGCCCACCCACGCGTCGCGCACGTCGCCGTCGTGTGGTCTAGTTCTGGGTCCAGCCATCGAACGCACGGATGGGGACGACATGGGCAGCGAGACCGGCATCTGGATCCTTGGCGGTCACCAGACCGACTTCGCACGCAACTTCGCCCGCGAGGGCAAGGGCGTGCACGACCTGGTGCAGGAGGTGGTCGAGGGCACGCTCGACGACGCCGGCACCACCGCCCGCGACGTGGAGGTCATCCACGTGGGCAACGCCTTCGGCCAGCTGTTCACCGGGCAGGGACACCTCGGCGCCATGCCCGCCACCGTCGTCCCCGAGCTGTGGGGTGTCCCCGCGTCCCGCCACGAGGCCGCCTGTGCGTCGGGCAGCATCGCCACCCTCTCGGCCATGGCCGACCTGGAGGCCGGCCGGTACGGCTGCGCGCTCGTCATCGGCGCAGAGATCGAGAAGACCGTCCCCGGCGACACCGCTGCCGCCCACCTCGGTGCCGCCGCATGGGTCGGCCACGAGGGTGAGGACGCCACCTTCATGTGGCCGTTCATGTTCTCTGCGCTGGCCGACGAGTACGACCGGCGCTACGGGATCGACGAAGCCCACCTCAGGGCCATCGCCGAGCTGAACCATCGCAACGCCAAGGACAACCCGCTGGCCCAGACCCGGGGCTGGAGCTTCGACGAGAAGTCCTTCAGCGACGACGACCAGCACAACCCGGTCGTGGACGGACGCACTCGCCGGACCGACTGCAGCCAGGTGACCGACGGTGGCGCCGGCATCGTGCTCGCCACCGACGAATGGGTCCGGGACCACCCCGAGGTGCTCAGCCGCGGCAGGGCAGTACGGATCCTCGGCTGGGGGCACCGAACCGTCGGCCTGCCCCTGGCACAGAAGACGCAACGCGAGGACGGCCCGTACGTCCTGTCCCACGTGGCCGACGCCATCCGGGACGCCTTCGACCGCGCCGGGGTTGCCGAGGCCGCTGACCTCGACGGGATCGAGACCCACGACTGCTTCTCGATGTCGGAGTACATGGCGATCGACCACTTCGGCATCACCCCACCCGGGGACAGCTGGAAGGCCATCGAGGCCGGCGACCTCGAACGCGACGGCCGCATCCCGGTCAACCCGAGCGGCGGCCTGATCGGTGGCGGTCACCCGGTCGGCGCCACCGGGGTGCGGATGCTCGTCGACGCCAGCCGCCAGGTCACCGGGCGTGCCGGCGAGACTCAGGTCGACGGTGCGTCCCGCTTCGCCACGCTCAACATCGGCGGGTCGACGGCAACCACCTGCTCCTTCGTCGTCGGTCGCGCCTGACCCCCACCTGTCTCCCCACCGAGGAAATCCCGAACACGATGGACATCGAGCTGGTCGGCCGAGCGCTGACGACACTTCCCGAGGACGACGACCACCCCTACCGCAGCGGACCGTGGCGGCCGCAGACCGATGAGTTCCGGGCGGATGACCTCGAGGTCATCGGCGACATCCCCGCAGACCTCGACGGGGTCTACCTGCGCAACACCGAGAACCCGGTCCACCCCGCGATCCAGCGATACCACCCCTTCGACGGTGACGGGATGGTCCACATGGTGGGCTTCCGTGACGGCACGGCCTTCTACCGGAACCGCTTCGTCCGCACCGCCGGGTTCGAGGCCGAGCAGGAGGCCGGCCGCTCCTTGTGGGCAGGTATCGCCGAGGACCCGCGTGTCGCCGAGCGGGAGGGGTGGGGCGCCCGCGGACGGATGAAGGACGCCTCGAGCACCGACATCGTGGTGCACGCCGGACAGGCCCTCACGTCGTTCTACCAGTGCGGTGACCTGTACCGCCTCGACCCGCTGACCCTGCAGACGATGGGACGGGCGACCTGGGACGGCCGCTTCCCCGCGGAGGGTGTGTCGGCCCACCCGAAGGTCGACGACCGGACCGGCGAGATGTTGTTCTTCAACTACGGCAAGGAGGCCCCGTACATGCACTACGGGGTGGTCGACGCCGACAACCGCCTCGTGCACTACACCGACATCCCCCTGCCGGGTCCCCGCCTGCCCCACGACATGGCGATCACCGAGCACTACGCCATCCTCAACGACCTGCCCCTGCACTGGGACGAGGACCTGCTGAAGAAGGGCGTGCACGCGGCCCGCATGCACGACGCCCCCACGCGGTTCGCCGTCATCCCCCGGCGGGGAACGGCCACCGAAATCCGCTGGTACGAGGCCGATCCCACCTACGTCCTGCACTGGACCAACGCCTACGAGGACGGCGACGAGATCGTGCTCGAGGGCTTCTACCAGGAGAACCCCGTGCCGGACCCGCCGAAGGAGGATCGGATGCGGATGTTCCGGTACCTCGCGCTGGACGTCATGCAGACCCGCCTGCACCGGTGGCGCTTCGACCTGCGGACCGGCCGGACGAGGGAGGAGCACCTGCGTGAGGAGTACACCGAGTTCGGGATGATCAACGAGGCGCACCTCGGCCGGGACTACCGCTACGTCTACGCCGCGACGGCCAAGCCCGGCTGGTTCCTCTTCAACGGCCTCGTCAAGCACGACGTCAGGACGGGGCGCGACGAACGCTTCGCGCTGGAAGAGGGGGTCTTCTGCTCCGAGACGGTGATGGCTCCTCGCGTCGGCGCAACCGCCGAGGACGACGGGTACCTCGTCACCTTCACCATCGACACCAACCGGGACTGCTCCGAAGCGATCGTCCTCGACGCCGCCAACCCGGCCGATGGCCCCATCGCGCGGGTGCGCCTGCCCCAGCGGATCAGCAGCGGCACGCACGCGACATGGGCATCCGGTGAGGAGATCCCGGGCTGGTTCGACGTCGACAGGGCCGCGGACGCGGTGGTCCGAGGCTCGCTGCGCTGACACCGACGCAGCGTGGCACCATTCCGCAGGTGCGCCTCCTCCTGCTCCTCGTCCTGTCGTTGTGCACCCTGCTCGTGGGCTGTGCGGGGGAGCCGACACCGGTGGGCCTCGACCCGAACGCCCCGCCGACCGGTCCGTTGACGGCCCTGGCGGAATGCGACAACCCCCTCGACCAGGAGCCCCACGACCCCGTCGAGGGCGCGGAGCTGCATCCGGAGGCCGTCGTCGACTCCGTCACCCCGCAGGGCCCGCTGACCAACCTGACGGCCTACGTCCCCGTCACCCCGGTCAACATCCGGTTGTGGTACGAGCAGCGCGACGACCTCGAGATCATCATCATCGAGGACGAGGTGTTCGAGGCCGAGCTGCTCGTGTCCAACGGCGAGTACCGCACCTACGTGAAGGCCTCGGCGATCTGCCAGACCGGGTCGACGATGGTGGCCACGGTCGCCGAGGAGCTGTCGGCCGCCGAGCTGCCGGTCCCGGCGGGCGCACTGCAGGCGACACCCACCGACTGACCTGCGGCAGACTGCGGCCATGGACGAGCCCGACCGAACGCCGCCCGATCGCACGCCGCCCGATCGCACCCTCCCCGATCGGACACTCCCCGATCGGACGCTCCCCGACGGCTACCGCGAACAGCTCGGCCACGGCGCGCTGACCTTCGCCGACCGGCCGCTGCTGACCGGCACGGCAGACCTCGACCGCTGGCAGCCCGACGTCGCCATCGTCGGCGCCCCGCTGGACATCAACACGACGAACAAGCCGGGGGCACGGTTCGGACCGCGGGCGCTGCGCGCGGACGCCGACCACCCGGGCGCCTACCACCTGGACCTTCGGATCGAGGTGTTCGACCACCTCGAGGTCGTCGACTACGGCGACGCGATCTGCCCCCACGGGCAGTCGGAGGTGGGGCTCGCCAACATCCGCGAACGGGTCCTCGAGGTCGCCAGCCGAGGCATCCTGCCGGTCGTGCTCGGGGGTGACCACTCCGTCACCTGGCCCAGCGTCGAGGCGGTCGCGGAGGCCCATGGCTGGGGACAGGTCGGGGTCGTGCACTTCGACGCCCACGCCGACACCGCCGACCGGGTCGACGGCAACGCGGCCAGCCACGGGACCCCGATGCGTCGGCTCATCGAGTCCGGTGCCGTCCTCGGCCGCAACTTCGTCCAGGTCGGGCTGCGCGGCTACTGGCCACCGGCCGACGTCTTCGAGTGGATGCAGGCGCAGGGCATGCGGTGGCACCTCATGCAGGAGGTGTGGGAGCGCGGTGCACCTGCGGTCATGGAGGACGCCGTCGCCGAGGCCATGGAGGGGTGCGATGCCCTGTACCTGTCGGTCGACATCGACGTGCTCGACCCCGGGTTCGCCCCGGGGACCGGCACCCCGGAGCCGGGTGGCATGGCCCCGGCGGACCTGCTGCGAGCGGTCAGGAAGCTCGCGCTGGAGACCAACCTCGTCGGCATGGACATCGTCGAGGTGTCACCGCCCTACGACCACGCCCAGCAGACGGTCAACAACGCCCACCGGGTGGTCATGGAGTTCCTGGCAGGGCTGGCCGTGCGGCGCCGGGACGGCTGAGCCGAACGCCACACGGTCGCCATCCTCGAGCGACCGGGAACTAGCCGCCCTCACCCGAGGCGACGGGGCCGACACCACAGTCCTCCAGGTAGGGGCGGAGGGTGTCGGAGGCCGCGTCGAGCAGCGCTTGGTCCGGGACCTCGGCGCCACCGCTGCCGACGGTGCGGGCGAACTCGTCGTGCACGTCGGTGGCCACGGCGAGCACCGCCGGGTCCACGGTGCCCTCGAGCGCGATCAGGGTCTGGCCCATCAGCTCGATGGCGTCGACGTACTGCTCGGAGTCCGGCTCGGCGAAGAACGCGTTGCCGATCAGCTCGTTGAAGCCCACGAGCAGGTCGCACGACTCCGCGCTGGCGACGTCAGCGGAGCCCGAGTCGTCGGCGTCCGGGGTCGTCGCGTCGATGGGCTCGGGGTCGACGGGGCCCTCGGACGCGTCGTCGGTCGCGAGGGACGCGGACTCGGACTCGGTGACATCGACGTCGGCGACCGAGTCGGATCCGCTGCAGCCGGCGGCGACGAGCGCGAGCAGCAGGACGAGGGCAGGGACGAACAGGCGGGTACGCAGGGTGCGCAAGGCAGGGCTCCTGATGAGGGCGCCACCCATCCCCCCGACGGAGCGATCGACGCGACGCTGGCACGACGGTAGTCCGCTCCGGATCTCGAAACCACCTGGTGTCACCGGTCGATCACCCACAATGATCCCAGCGGTGCCGTTGCCGCGACGCACCGGACCCGCCCCCGACCCTCCGGCCCACCCCGAGGACCCCCGGCCATCCGGTTCCTGCGGCGTCCGGGGAGCGTCGTACAGTCCGGGGTCCGCCCGTCGTCGAACAGTGGATCCGCCGTGTCCAGCAATCGCCGTCTGCTCCTGCCTGCCCTCGCACTCCTCGCGGCCATCGGCCTCGCGGCCGCCGCGTTCCTCGGCGGTGACGACCCCGCGCTCGTGGACGCCGCCCCGCCGGCCGACCCGGCCGACCCGGCCGACGCCGCCGCGGCCCCGGACGCCGGTCCCGACATCGCTCCCGACGCCGCCCCCGACGACCGCCCGTCCCGCGAACGCATGGCGCCGCTGCGTGTCGACGAGCCCGGCATGACCATCGGCGACCCCGACGCCCCCATGGTGATGCTCGCGTTCGAGTCCTTCGGGTGCCTGTGGTGCGGCAACTTCCACCGCCTGACCATGCCGGGGGTCATGGCCGACTGGGTCAACACCGGCCTGCTGCGGATCGAGACGCGGATGTTGCCCTACGAGGACCGCGCCGTCCCCGGCGCACGGATCGGCATGGCCGCCGGCCTACAGGACCGCTACTGGCCGCTGGCCGAACACCTCTACCCCTTCATCTCCGGCGGTGGCGAACCCCCCGTCGGCCGCGACCTGACCGAGGCCGAGCTCGGCGCCTATCGCGAACGCCAGACCGAGGAGGCGCTGCTGGCACAGGTCGAGGCGGTGGCGGAGGAGATCGACCTCGACTGGGAGCGGTTCCTGGCCGACTACCGCTCGCCAGAGGTGGCCGCGCTGGTGCAGCGCGACCAGCAGCTGGCCTACCAGCTGGGCTTCACCGGCACCCCCGCCCTGGTCGTCAACGGCGTCCCCATGGGCGGGTACGCCAGCCCAGAACGGTTCGACGAGTTCCTGACCGGCGTCCACGACGCCAGCACGAGCTGACCGTGCCCCTCGGTGCCGACGTCGGGTACGTCGCCGCGCTCGCCGGCGGGGTGCTGGCGCTGCTCAGCCCCTGCGGTGCGCTGCTCCTCCCCTCCTTCTTCGCCTACGCCTTCGACAGCCGCGGCAGGTTGCTGGCCCGCACCGGCGTGTTCTGGCTCGGGCTGGTCACCACCCTTGTCCCCCTCGGCGTCTCGGCGTCGGCCGCCACCCGGCTGGTGCGGACCAACCAGGACACCGTCGTGGCAGTGGCGGCCGGGCTGGTCATCGTGCTCGGCGTCGTCACCGCGCTCGGCGGCGGGTTCGTCCTGCTGCCCGGCCGCCTGTCCGCGCGGACCGCGCCGGCCGAGGGCAGCGGGCCGTGGGGGGTGTACGTGCTGGGCCTGGCCTACGGGCTGACGGGGTTCTGCACCGGCCCGATCCTCGGCTCGATCCTGGTCCTGGCCGCGGCGGGTGGACAGCCCGTCCGGGGCGGCGCGTTGCTGGCCGTGTACGCCGTGGGCATGGTCGTGCCGCTGGTCGTGCTGGCCCTGCTGTGGGACCGCATCGGCGACCGGATCGTGCGTGCCCTCCGGGGGCGCGAGATCAGTGTCGGTCGGCTCCGCCTGCACACGACGTCGTTGGTCTCGGGCGTCCTGCTGATCGCCGTCGGCGTCCTGCTGCTGGTCGGTGGCGGCAGCTTCGTGGAGTCCCCAAACCTGGCCCTGCTGGGTGCGCGCGCCGAGGAGTGGGCGCGATCGGTCGGGGCGCGCGTCCCCGACCGCGCCCTCGCCGTGGTCGCCGTCGACGCGGCTCTCGGGTGGTTCGTGTCCCGCCTGCGCGAGGACGTCGACCGCTGAGCCGGGAATGCCGACCCCGCTCCAGCGGTTGGGCGGACATGGCCGACATCGCGTTCTGGTTCGATCCCGTGTGTCCGTTCGCATGGATGACGAGCAAGTGGGTGCGGCTGGTCGCCGAGCAGCGCGAGTACGACGTCGAGTGGCGGCTGATCTCCCTGCGGCTGCTGAACAGCCACATCGACTACGACGCGCACTTCCCCCCGGGCTACGAGGAGGGACACCGCGCAGGCCTGCGGATGCTGCGGGTCGCCGCCCGCACGCGAGCCGAGCACGGTTCCGAGGCCCTGGACGCCCTGCAGGAGGCCTTCGGCGCACACATCTGGGACATCGATCCCCCGGCCGACCCGATGGCACACGAGCGGTGGCTGGGCACGCCCGACCACGTGGCACCGATCCTGGACCGGGCGGGACTGCCCGCCGACCTTCTCGAGGCGCTCGACGACGATGCCTGGGACGCCGTGATCCATGAGGAGACCGACCTGGCCCTGTCGCTGACCGGCAAGGACGTCGGCACGCCGATCATCCAGTTCGAGCCGCCGGACGGGGTGGCGTTCTTCGGCCCGGTGATCAGCCGGCTGCCCGCGCCGGACACAGCCGTGGAGCTCTGGGACCACGTCATCGGGCTGGCCCGCTACGCCGGCTTTTCGGAGATGAAGCGCAGCCTGCGGGAACGGCCGCAGCTGCGCGTCTGGGGCCACACCGACGACGCCGGTGCGGGCGCGCAGGAGGACTGGCACGGGGGGTCCCGCCGCCAGAAGCGCTGAGGGCTCAGGCGGACGTGGCTGCCGGCTCGGCGATGCCCCGGATGGCGCGGTAGTCATCGGGGTCGATCGGCCGTCCCGACACCGTGGACAGGGCCGGATCGTGGGCGAGGTAGGCTTCCTCGCCGTTCCGCCACGCCTGCACGTACCGGTAGAACGGCACGATGGGGTGGACGTGGTGCAGCAGGTGGTAGTTCTGGCTGAACAGCAGCGGGGTCAGCACCTTCTCCCACCCGATGATGTTGCGGGTCGACTGCAGGCGCCGGTCGGTGGTGGTGCCGTCGAGGCCGTGGTGGGGCAACCAGTCGAACCACCAGGCCAGCACCACCAGGGCGATCCGCTGCGGGACGAGGTAGACCAGCGCCAGCTCGACGCCGTGGCCGGCGACCACGAGGCCGGCGATGGCGACCACCGCGAGGACGGCGACGGCCACCGACTCGTTGATCTCCTTGCGCGGACGCTCGCGCCACCCCTTCAGGTAGAACGACGCGTAGTGCACGTCGACCAGCATCCACCGCAGCGGCAGCTGCCATGCCGGCCCGTGGATCATCCAGCTGTCGGGGTCCAGCTCGTCCCCCTCGTTGACGAACCGGTGGTGGGTCAGGTGGATGTGGCGGAACAGCGGGAAGGAGGAGTAGGAGGCCACGAACGGCACGGCGACCCGTCCGAGCACCTCGTTGACCACCTTGCGCTTGCCCAGGCCGCGGTGGGCCGCGTCATGCAGCACCGTGAACATGCCGAAGGAGACGAAGGCGTGCACCGGCATGGTGACCCAGAGGCTGATGGCCCCCGTCAGCGCACCCCACGTCATGGCGCCCCAGGCCACCAGCAACGCCACGGCCAGCGCGACGGTGGGCCAGGCGACCTCGGGACGTGGGACACCCGGCGAGGGGATGCGGGGCAGCCGGATCCGGTCGGACCCGGCGACGGTGGCGGTGTCGGACTGCGACATGACGACCTCGGCTCGGCGGTTTACAACTTCAGTAGAACGTAAACCTACGAGCCGAGGTGGTCAACCCCCGCTCAGTCGCGACGGCTGGGGATCCAGCACGCCCATCCGTAGGCCGGGTCCGCCGTCCAGGTCCGCCCGCCGAGGTCCACCGGCAGGCCGAGGAGGGCTGACGACACCGTGTCGGGGCCGATCGACGGCAACGCCGGGGCGGCGATCTGCTCGTGCGCGGCCTGGGCCTCGAACGCGCCTTCGGTCAGGCGGACGACGTCGACGCCGCGCAGCGAGTCGGCGACGAACACCACGTCACCTCGCCACCGGGGGGCGAACGACAGGTTGACCAGCGGCCGGTGGAACGCCACCTGGATGGGGTCGGTCGGGTCCGACACGTCCACGAACCGCGTGCCCTGCCCGTACCAGGAGTAGGCGACGATCGAGTCCTTCATGTCGAAGTAGTGGGCGCTGCACAGCGCGATCGGGCCGGGTTCGCCGGCGGCGATGGGGCTCCACGTCCCGACGGTGCGCAGCCGGAACGGCTCCTCCGGGGTGGAGACGAACCCCTCGCCGGCGTAGGACCCCTCCAGCGTCACGATGTTGAACAGGCCATCGCTGGTGCAGGCCGACGTGAACGCCTCGTCGGTGGCGTAGATCAGCTCGCCGGCCGCGAAGCCGCTGGCCTCGAGGTCCGCGCCGAGATCCGCCTCGTCGCCCACGGGACGGTAGGAGTTGTGGATGACCCCGCCGGAGCTGTCCTCGCCCTCCAGCGTGCCGCCTGCGAAGGGCACCGGGTCGGCGGGGGTGGCCCGCCGCGTCGTCCCGGTCAGGGGGTCGACATGGGTCCCGAAGGTGTGGAAGCCGTAGACCCCACCACGGCTGGACACCCACGCCAGCCCGTCGGCGTCGACCTGCACGTCGTGGGCGTAGTCGGTGACGCCGTCGTTCTGGTTGGTCAGCAGCGGCATGGGGTGGGTGAAGGGCCGCTCGGGATCGGTGATGTCGGTCACGAACACCGGCCGCCCGCCCCATTCGTCGGGCTGGTGGGTACCCGTCGCCGGACCACCGGACCACAGGTGGTCACACGACGCCATCGAGCCGTCGGCGCGCTGGGAGCGCACGCAGGTGGCGGTGTGCCCGGCGGGCAGCTCGTGGAAGACGATGCGGCGCAGGGCCGTCGGGTCCGCGACGTCGATCAGGTAGACGCCGGCGACGCCGTCGTCGGTCGAGCCGCCGTAGGCCCGCGGGTCGCGCGACAGCATCACCAGCTTCCGCTCGACGTCGACGTCCATGTCCTCGTTCTCCCAGAAGTCGGGCATCTCCAGGCTGTCGAGAAACACGGGATCGGCCGGGTCGGACACGTCGAAGCTCTGCAGGCCGAACCGCCCGGTGGCGAACAGGACGTCGCGGTCGCCGTAGTCGATGAAGTTGATGGCGGTGACGTCGTTGAGGCCGTCGATGTGGGCGACGAGCTCGGTGTTGCCCTGGGTGGCCGGGCCGGGCACGAACGGGGCAGCCTGCTGGGACTCCCACTCGTCGTACTCGCTGCCGATCACGCTGAAGGGCGTGAAGGTGTTCCCGACGGTGATGCCGTAGCCAGCCGGATCGTCGTCGACCTGCTGCTGGGTGACCCCAACCCCGTCGACGCAGCCGGTGCCGTCGTCGATGGCCGTGACGGGCGAGCCGTCGGCGGTCGTGATCGCGATGCCGTCGGACTCCACGCCACCCATGGCGGCGCACAGCCGGTCGTCGTCGAGGGACACGAAGGCCAACCCCTCCCCATCGGCACCCACCGCGGCGGTGTACCGGGCGCTGAACTGCACGGCGCCGTCGACGCAGACGTCCTCGCCATCGTCGTCGGCCACGCACGCCCGGACGACCGCGAGGCCGGGGGTGGAGGAGGTGAAGCGCAGCCGGGCGATGCCGTCGTCGTCAGCGGTCACGGCCGCCTCCATGCCGCCGCCGCCCTGGGGGAGCTCGGTCGGGGCGAGGTCGTCGGCGGTGATCGTGGCCATGGCGCGGCTGAGGGTGTCGGGCACGACGGTGAACCGCACCTCGGGGCCGGTCGGTGCGCTGCCGCTCCCGTCCTGGTCGAACGCGGCGGCGCCGGCGTCGGCGTCCACGACGACCTCGTGGGTCTCACCGACCCGGACGACGGCCTGCGTCGGGAACAGCGCCGGGTCGATGGGACACAGGTCGCTGCTGCCGAGGGCATCGACGACCGAGGTGACCTCGGCGTCGGAAACGACCGCGGTGCCGCCGGCGACGATCACCCGGCGCATGCCGCAGCCGATGAGGCCACCGACGGCATCTTCCGCGGCGGTCCCGCCGGTCAGCAGCAGCGGTGCCTGCAACGCCCCGGCGAGGGGTGCTGCGGCCATGGCGTCGGGGAAGTCCGACCCCGTGGCCAGCACGACGTCGGCGGGGGCCCAGCCGACGACATCGCCGGCGTAACGGGCGACCTCGGCGGCGGTCTCCTGGCGCGAGTCACCGGCCAGGCGACGCACGTCGTGACCCTCGGACCGGACGGTGTCGAGCACCTCGGGTGACACCACCGCGGTGCCCCCGACGATCAGGACCTGCTCGACCGCCAGCTGCTCGAGCGCGTCGAGGGTGGCCGGGGACACCTCGTCGGTGTCGGTCAGCAGGATGGGCAGGCCGGCACCGGCGGCCAGGGGGCCCGCGACCAGCGCATCGGCGAACGTGCCGGCGGCCGCCAGCACCGCGGTCGGCTGCCCGTCGACGCGACCGACCTCGCGACCGGACGTCGCGATGGCGACGGCGGTGTCGATCCGGCTGTCACCGGCCAGCCGCTGGACGTCGAGGTCCATGTCCTCCAGCTGGTCCACGACTGCCTGACCGACGGCACGTTCGCCGCCGAGCACGATCGCAACCGACGGCGCGAGCGCGTCGATGGCCTCCACGGTGGCGTCCGGCAGCACGTCGGGCCCGGTCAGGAGCACGGGTGCAGCGAGGAACGCGCCGGCGAGCGCGTCGGGGAAGTCGTCCGCACGGGCGATGACGACGGTGTCGCTGGCCGGTGTTGCGGCGGCCAGCGCCGCGGCCGTCTCCGCTCGTCCGGACCCGGCATGCCGGACCACCGGTGGGTCCTCCTGGCCACCCACCGCACCTGGCGACAGGCCGGCCACGAGGGCGACGACGAGCAACAGGACCTGGGTGAGACGTGATCGTGACTGCATCGCAGGGGACTACGCCGTGTGGAACCGGGGGCTTACGCAGCGTCAGCGGTGGACGGGTGGTCGGGACCCGTCGGGAACGGACGGTTACGGTAGGGCGTCGCCATTCACCCCAGAGGACCTTCCCCATGCGCATCGCTGTGACCGGCTCCATCGCCGAAGACCTGCTCCTGACCTTCCCCGGCAAGTTCGCCGACATGATCCTGGCCGACCAGCTGGAGCGCTTGAGCCTGAGCTTCCTGGCCGACGGGATGCAGCGTCGCCGGGGTGGCGTGGGCGGCAACATCGCCTACGGCATGGGGCAGCTCGGCGCGAAGCCGATCCTCGTCGGGGCCGTCGGCGACGACTTCCTGGCCGAGTACAAGCCGTGGCTGGAGCGCAACGGCGTCGACTGCGACTCCGTCTACGTCTCCCCCGACAAGGGCATGGCGCGCTTCCTCTGCACCACCGACGCCGCCCAGTCCCAGATCGCGACCTTCTACTCCGGTGCGATGGAGGACTGCAAGGAGATCGACCTGGGGCCGATCGCCGAGGTGCACGGCGGACTGGACCTCGTCGTGGTCTCCCCCAACGGCCCCGAGGGCATGCTGCGCCACACCCGCGATGCCCATGCGATGGGCATCGACGTGGTCGCCGACCCGAGCCAGCAGCTCGCGCGCATGCACGGCCCCGAGATCCGGCCGCTGATCGAGGGCGCCAAGTACCTGATCTGCAACGACTACGAGCGGTCGCTGATCACCAAGAAGACGGGGTGGACCGACGAGGAGCTGCGAGAGCAGGTCGAGGTGCTGGTCACGACCCACGGGGCCAAGGGCGCCAGCATCGAGCAGCCGGGACAGGACGAGCTGACCGTCCTCGCCGTCGCCCCGCAGGACGACGTCGAGCTCGAGCCGACCGGGGCCGGGGACGCGTTCCGTGCCGGGTTCCTGTCCGGGCTGGCCGCCGGCCTGCCGCTGGAGTCCAGCGCCCAGCTCGGGTGCGCCACCGCCACGCTTGCCCTCGAGACCGTCGGCCCGCAGGAGTACGTCGCCTCACCCGCCGCCCTGCGCCCACGGCTGGCGGCCGCCTACGGGGACGACGCCGCCATGACCATCATCGAGGCGCTCGACTTCTGAGGACCATCGGACCCCACCAGCCGGGGTCCGACGCCGCGGCCGGTCAGCTGATCGCGTCGCGGACCTGGTCGGCGACGGTTGCCGACAGCGCGGCGGTGCCGCCGTACAGCACGGCGTCGTCGACGGTGTCGGCAACCCCGCGGAGGTAGTCGCCGGTGGCCGTCGACAGGCTGCTCGACGACGACAGCAGCACGGGGCCGCCTCGCTGGGCGATGTGGGCGCCGCCGGCGAGGGCGTCGGCGAAGACGTCGACACGGGCGATGCCGACGACCGTCGCGGTCGGGAACCACTCGGCGGCAACGGCGACGGCCGTCTGGACCGGGTCCTGCCCGCCGACGGCACGCCGGCCGGGGTACGCCGTCGTGGCGGTGGCCCCGACGGTGACCACCTCGGCGTCGCCGTGCTCGGCGAGGTAGGCATCCACCGCGGGGTGGCTGCGGGTGCCGTCGGTCAGCACGACGACGCCCCCGGCGGCGTCGGCGGCGGGTCCCGCGACCAGCGCATCGGTGAACCCGGCCCCGTCGGCCAGCAGGACCGTGTCGGGGGCGTCGGTGACCGCATCAGCCACCGCGATGGCCGTTTCGATCCGGCTCTCGCCGGCCAGCCGGACGACCTGGTAGCCGTCGGCGGTCAGGCTGCTGGCGACCGCCTCACCGATCGCGGCGGTGCCACCGAGCAGGTAGACGGTGCCGCCGGGCGGGAGGACACGCTGGATCTCGGCCTCCGTGGCGGGGTGCAGGCTGTCGCCTCCGGTCAGCAGCACCGGCGCGGTGCGGTCGGCGGCCAGGGCGGTGCCGGCCAGGGCGTCGGCGGCGACGTCGGCGCGGCCGAGCACGACCGCCCCTGCGCCAAGCATGCCGAACGCGTCGCGCGAGGCGGCGACCGCCGTTTCGACCCGGGAGTCCCCCGACAGCCGCTGGACACGGTCGTCGGGAGCGGGCGGTTGCCCCGCGGCGGTGTCGATGGAGGCGCCGTCGGCGTCGAAGATCAGGGTGCCGTCGGCCAGCGTGACGTCGAGGTCGGTGTGCGCCTCGAGGTAGGCGAGCATGCGCGAGAGGTCGCTGACGCCGTTGGCGCCGATGTTCGGCAGGACCTCAAGGGTCGAGAGGACCCCGAAGGCCCGTCCCTGTGCGTCGATGAAGGCGCTGCCCGAGTCGCCGGGGATGCCCGGGTTCAGGACGGTCCGGACGGTGTGGGTCCACCCCTCTCCCGACTGGCCCTGGGAGGTGCCCGTCTTGGCGTTCAGCCCCGGTCGCAGGCCGGAGTTGCCGTAGGTGTGGACGGTGTCGCCGGGTGCGGTGCTGGCCACGATCCCGTGCGGACCACCCCAGTGGGGGATGCTCGGGTTGACCAGCGGCACGTCGACGGGATCGATCCGCACGAGGGCCAGGTCGTTGAACCGGCAGGCGTTGGGGTCGGTCTCACCGACCGCCTGCATGGTGTCCCAGCTGGAGTAGGCCAGCACGCCCGGCCGGGTCGCCCCGTCGATCTGGACCTCGACGCCGATGCCCTGTGTGGTGGCGGCGCACCCGTCGGTCTCGTCGGATCCGTCGTCGCTGGCGCAGTGGGCGGCCTGGCCCAGGTAGACCGCACCGGCATCGTCGGTGAACACGAAGTTGGCGGTGCACTGCCCACCCCCGGTCACGGTCTGCACGCCGGGGTGGATGGTGGCGTCGGCGAAGGGCACCCAGCCCGGGGCGGCCTGTGCCCGGGCCGGGCCGGGCAGCAACGAGATCGTGCCGAGGAGGACGATGGCGGCGAGCAGGGCGGCTGCCCCTCGGCTGCGCCGAGGGAAGGAGGAGGTGGTGGTCATGGCAGCTTGTAGTCGACTCGGAACGTGTCGGTGTCGACGGCGCCCTCCTGCGGTGTGGCGATGCGGCTGATCGACATGCGGAAACCCTCTGCGGTCTGCTCACGGGGGCCCATCGTGGTCTCGACCTCGAACCAGGGCGTGGACCAGAAGGTGACCGTGACGGAGTCGTCGGTGACTGCGGTGTCCACCAGTATCCAGTGCGGCGTGTTGTTGTTCAGCTCCAGGTCGACCCCGGGGTAGTCGATCGTCGCCTCGCGACCCGCCGGGTAGCGGTCGAACCAGAACGAGTGGGGGGTGTGGGTGATGATGTCGATCCCGCTGAACCACATCGCGTTGAAGAACGTGGTCCCGAACTGGCTGACCCCACCGCCCACGTCGTCGATGAACTCGCCCTCGAGGATGGCGCCGGCCTCGACGAACCCACCCTCGCGCGTGCGCTCGCCCACGGCATGGTTGATGTCGAGGTTGCCGCCGGGCGGCACGAGCATGCCGTCCACGATCTCGGCGATGCGATGGATGTTGGTGACACGCGCCTGACCGGGCTCGTAGAACGTGGTCCACGTGCTGACCGGCGCGACGATGCCGAGGTCAGCCGGGTCGACGGGCTCGGTGACCTCCTCCCCCTGCACCTCGGCCGTCGGCTGATCGGCCTCCATGGCGGCGACGATCGCCTCGACGGTGGCGTCGAGGTCCGGGTCGAGGCCCGGTTCGCCGACCTCGCTGACCAGACGTCCAGTCACCGTGCTGACGTCACCGTAGGCCGGGTTGTCGGCGGGGCCGCCGCTGCCCGGATCGGGGAGCGGGTCCTTGGTCGGGGTGGGCGAGCGGTCCTCGACGTGCATCCGGGGCAGCGGGCCGATGGCGGCACGGTCGAGGAACGCGGTCAGCGCAGGCGGCGGGTTGGCCGCCGACGGCACGATGCGCAGGCGCTGGCGTTCGATGGCGTCGGGGTCCTGCTCGACCGCCAGCAGCTGGACCAGCGCCTGCTCGCCGAGCTCGACGTCGATGGTCTCCCGCAGCGGCACGCCGACCCCGTCGACGGTCTGGGCGTCCTCGGGAACGGCCTGGGCCTGCAGGGTGATGGGCGTGTCGGTGAGCGCCTCGATCCGCTCGACGGCGGCGTCGACGCTCACCTGGGTGATCCTCGGCTGGACCTCGTCGGCCTCGATCTGGACCTGGAGGCTGGCCGGCCACTCCGCGAAGGGGGTGGTCTCCAGCGCGGCGACGGCGGTGCGGAAGCCCTCGCTGATCATGGTGGGGGTCACGTCGATCCCCACGACCGCGTCGGTCACGCGGAGGCCCGACGCGGTGATCTCGATCGCCCCGTCGGTTGGCTCGCTGGACAGTCGCGCCGCCAGCTCGTCGGTGTCACCGGTGGTGAAGAACAGGCCGACGGGCAGCACGGTCGCCTCACCACCGCTCACTCGCGCGAGCCAGTCGTCAAGGCCCGTGGCGTTCTCGGCGGCGCGGGCGACGCCCTGGACGTCGAAGCTGACACCGAGCGCGCCAGCGGTGACCTCTGCCCGTTCCTCGCCGGTGGCGACCACGACCGGCATGGACACGAGCCGCTGGCCGATCCGCTCGGCCGTCTCGACCGCCGCGGCCGGGTCGCCGACGGGTTCACCCGCCAGCGTGGTGCCGGGCGGGAGGTCCTGCGCCTTGACGGCGGCGAACCCGCCGGCGGCGAGCACGACGACAACAGCCACGCCGACGGCGATGGCCCAGGTCCTCTGGCGAGCGGTCATGACCCTCGACGGTAGTGCGCGGGCACGTCACGAGCCGAGAAGTCCGGCTGCCCATGACGCCCGAGGGCGACGAGGGGCCGACCAACCGGGCTGACGCGTACCCGTGGGGAAACGACGGACCGGGCGCGGATCTATGCTCGACCCATGGAGGCTTCGACCACATGACGGCGCAGGATGTCGAAGCGGTGCTGCGGGCCGGCGGGCATCGCATCACCCGTCCCCGCACCGCGGTGTGGGCGGCCCTCGTGGATGCCGACGACCACCTGACGGCTGAGGAGCTGGCCGACCGGGTCGAGCAGCAGGACGCCAGCGTGAACCTCGCGTCGGTCTACCGCACCCTCACCCTGTTCGAGGAGCTCGAGCTGGTCCGGCAGTCACGGCTGGGCGACGACCCAGCAGGCCGCTGGGAGATCACCCACCCCGACGACGACTTCCACCTGGTCTGCACCGAGTGCGGCGCGGTGGACCACCACGTCGGGACGCTGGTGCAGACCGTGCGCGACCACCTCCAGGACGGCCACGGGTTCGCGGTCGACCAGGTCGACCTGACGGTCCGCGGCCGCTGCGCCGCATGCGGTGACACTGCCGGCTGAGGACCGCTCGGCACCCACGACGACAGTCATTGCGAACGGTTCGCAACAAGGGCAGACTCGGTGGCAGCACAGCCGGACCGAGGTGAAAGGCATGCCGTGCATGCACCAGATGGGTTCCTGACCGCAGGCACTGCCGTGGCGACGGGGGCGATCAGCACGGGGGCCGTCGCGGTGGCGCTGCGGCAGACGCGTGACCGGCTGCGCGACAAGCAGATCCCGTTGGCCGGCATCGCGGCGGCGTTCGTCTTCGCCGCGCAGATGTTCAACTTCCCCGTGGCGGCCGGCACGACCGGACACCTGCTCGGCGGCGCGCTGGCGGCGATCCTGCTGGGCCCGTGGATGGGTGCGCTGGTCGTCACCGTCGTGGTGATCGTGCAGGCCCTGGGGTTCGCCGACGGCGGCCTGACGGCGCTGGGCTACAACGTGCTGAACATGGCCGTGGTGACGTCGTTCGGTGGCTACGGCGTGTTCGTGCTGATGCGTCGGATCCTGCCCGCCAACGGCAGCGGCGTCGTGGCCGCCTCCGGCGTGGCGGCGTTGGCCTCGGTCGTGCTGTCGTCCATGGCGTTCTCCCTGGAGTGGCTGTTCGGCGCGTCGGCCCCCGTGGCCTTCGACACCGTGTTCGGCGCGATGGTGGGCGTGCACCTGCTGATCGGGGTGGGCGAGGCGGTGCTGACCGCGCTGGCCGTCGGCGCCGTGCTGGCGGCCCGTCCCGACCTCGTGCACGGTGCGCAGGACCTCGACCGGGCACAGCTCGCCGATCGACCCAAGGTGTCGATGAAGGCCTTCGCCGTCGCCGGGCTGCTCGTGGCCGTCCTGTTCGCCACGGTCGTCAGCCAGTTCGCCGCGTCCGACCCGGACGGCCTGGAGCGGGTGGCGGAGGACCTCGAGTTCGTCGAGCAGGGCGAGGAACACTCCCTGGCCGGCGGCATCTTCGCCGACTACGCCACCGCCGGGATCGACAACGAACAGCTCAGCCTGGCCGTCGCCGGCGTGACCGGCCTCGTCCTGGTGCTGCTGGTCGGCGGCGGCCTGCTGCTGGCGGTCCGCGGGTCACGGCGAGCGCGGGGCGACACGCCTGACGTGGGCCGCACGCCCACCGAGGTCTAGACGGGCGCATGGCCGCCGGCCACGCCCACGCGCTGTACGTCCACGGGCACAGCCCCGTCCACCGCCTTGCCCCGGAGGTGAAGGTCGCCGCGGCCTTCCTCTTCGTCATCGGTGTGGCGTTGACCCCCAACGAGGGCACGTGGGCGTTCGCCGTCGACGCCCTTGCCCTGGTGGTGGTCGTACGGCTGGCCGAGCTGCCGCTGCGCTTCGTCGCCTCCCGTGCGCTGGTCGTGCTGCCCTTCGTCGTCTTCGCCGTCTTCATCCCGTTCATCGCGTCGGGCGACCGGGTCGAGGTGCTGGGTGTGGCCGTGTCGGCCGAGGGCCTGGCGGCGGCCCGGGCCATCATCGCCAAGTCGGTGATCGGCGCGTCGACCACGGTGGTGCTGGCAGGGACGACCGAGACGCCGGCGGTCATGGCCGGCCTCGCACGCCTACGGGTACCGGCCGTCCTCACGACGATCGCCACGTTCATGATCCGCTACCTCGAGGTGCTGACCAGCGAGCTCGGCCGCATGCGCACCGCCATGACCGCCCGCGGGTACGACCCCCGCTGGTTGTGGCAGGTCAAGCCGATCGCCTCCTCCGCCGGTGCGCTGTTCGTCCGGTCCTACGAACGAGGGGAGCGGGTGCACGCCGCCATGCTGGCCCGCGGGTTCACCGGTGAGATGCCGGCACCCTCGTTGCGGCACGGCGACGCCCGCCAGTGGCTGGCCGTGCTGTGGCTGCCGGCCGTCTCGTTGGCGGCGACCGTGGGTACGGTGGCCGGCCTGTGACCGCTCCCACCCCTGCCCCCGTGATCGACCTCGACGGCGTCGGCTTCACCTATCCCGACGGCCATCGGGCGCTCGACGGCTTCACCCTCACCGTCGGTGCCGGCGAGTCCGTGGCCGTGCTGGGGCCCAACGGGTCGGGCAAGACCACGTTCGCCCTGCACCTCAACGGCATCCACGAGCTGCAGGAGGGCCGGGCGGCCATCAGCGGCCTGCCGATCGCCGACGACCACCTGCCGGAGATCCGCCGCCGCGTCGGCATGGTCTTCCAGGACACCGACGACCAGCTGTTCATGCCGTCGGTGCGCGAGGACGTGGCGTTCGGCCCCCACAACCTGGGTCTGCGCGACGGCGAGCTGGACGCGCGGGTCGCCGAGGCGCTGGAGATGGTCGGCGCCAGCGGCCTGATCGATCGTGCCCCGCACCACCTGTCGGGCGGCGAACGACGTCGTGTGGCGCTGGCCACCGTGCTGTCGATGCAGCCCGACGTGCTGGTCCTGGACGAGCCGACGTCGGGCCTGGACCCGGCGGGCCGTCGCGAGCTCGCGGGGGTCCTGGCCACGCTGCCGATCACCAAGCTGCTGATCACCCACGACCTGCCGTTCGCGCTCGAGCTGTGCGGCCGGGCGATCATCGTCTCCGGTGGTCGAGTGGTCGCCGACGGCTCATGCGTGGACATCCTCGCCGACGAACCCCTCCTCCACGCCCACCGCCTCGAGCTGCCGCTGGGCTTCGACCCCCGCGCCGGCTGGGCTGCCCGCCGCACCCCCTGAGGTGTGAGGCGGGCGGGACCCCGTCTCTTCAGCCAACGAGGCAGGGGCGGCTGGGGCGGCCGGGACTACGATGCGCACCTGACACCGTCGTCAACCACCAGCCCCGGAGGGCCGAGCCATGGAGCACACCCGAGAGTTCTACATCGACGGCAAGTGGGTGCCGCCGACGACCGACGCCACCCTCGACGTCATCAACCCGACGACCGAGGAGCCCCTCGCCACCATCGCCATGGGTGCTGCGGCCGACGTCGACGCCGCCGTCGCTGCAGCGAAGCGCGCGTTCACGACCTTCTCCCGGACCACCCGTGAGGAGCGGCTGGACCTGCTGCAGGAGGTCATGAACCAGTACAAGCTGCGGATGGACGACCTGGCCCAGGTCCTCCACGACGAGATGGGCTGCCCCATGTCCTTCGCGTCGAAGGTGCAGATCCCCTCCGGCTACGGCCACTTCAAGGCCGCCAGCAAGGTCCTGCAGAACTACGAGTTCGAGGTCGACCAGCGCACCACCCGGCTCCGCCACGAGCCCGTCGGCGTCGTCGGCATGATCACCCCGTGGAACTGGCCGCAGAACCAGATCACCTGCAAGGTCGCCCCGGCGCTGGCCACCGGCTGCACGATGGTCCTCAAGCCGTCGGAGGTCGCCCCGCTCGACGCCATCGTCCTGGCCGAGATCCTCGACGCCGCCGGTGTCCCCAACGGTGTGTTCAACCTCGTCAACGGCGACGGGCCGTCGGTCGGTGCCGCCATGTCGTCCCACCCCGACATCGACATGATGAGCTTCACCGGCTCGACCCGTGCCGGCATCCTGGTCCAGAAGGCCGCGGCCGACACCGTCAAGCGGGTGGCCCTGGAGCTCGGCGGCAAGTCCGCCAACATCGTCCTGGACGACGCCGACTTCGCGAAGGTCGTCCGTCGCGACGTCAAGGGCATGATGAGCAACAGCGGGCAGTCCTGCAACGCGGGCACCCGCATGCTGGTCCCCAACGACCGCATGGACGAGGTCGCCGAGATCGCCAGGGCAGCCGCCGAGTCGGTGACCGCCGGCCCCGACGGGTCCGCCGAGGGCATGGTCATCGGACCGGTCGTCAACCAGGCGCAGTTCGACCGGATCCAGGGCCTGATCCAGTCCGGCATCGACGAGGGCGCGACCCTGACCGCGGGCGGCACCGGCCGTCCCGACGGCGTCGACACGGGCTACTTCGTGAAGCCGACGGTGTTCACCAACGCCACCAACGACATGCGCATCGCCCGTGAGGAGATCTTCGGGCCGGTCATGACGATCATCGGCTACGACGACGAGGCCGAGGCCATCGAGATCGCCAACGACAACCCCTACGGGCTGTCGGGCTACGTCAACTCCGGCGACATCGAGCGAGCTCGCGCGGTGGCCAGCCAGCTGCGGACCGGGATGGTCCACCTCAACGGCGCCCCGGCCGACATCTTCGCCCCGTTCGGCGGCTACAAGCAGTCGGGCAACGGACGCGAGTGGGGCCAGCTGGGCTTCGAGGAGTACCTCGAGACCAAGGCCGTCATGGGCTGGACCCCCCGCGAGGACTGATCCAGCCGACCGACCAACGACGTCGAGCGCCCGAGGTCTGATGACCTCGGGCGCTCGTCGTGTGCGGCGGAAGGCGGCGGCCTTCCGTCGGCGGTCCTACTGGGCGGTCAGCCGCTCCAGCGTCTGCTCCAGCGCGGCGGCCTCGTCGCCGTAGCGGTCGGTGAAGCTCCGGGTGGAGGAGTCGAAGCCCGACAGCCCACCGAGGATGCCCGTGACCTCGGTGACCAAGCCGGTCACCGTGTCGGAGGAGTCGATGTCGAGGATGTCGACCAGGTCACCGAGCGACCCGAGCGCCGAGTCCTCCACCAGGCCGTCGAGCAGCGTCTCCACGCCGGTCAGCAGGTCGTTCAGCTGGTCCAGCGGGACGACCCGTGACTGCGAGCCGAGCACGTCGGCGATGGCGTCGAGGATGGCGACCAGCGCCGCGGCCCGGACCGGGTCGGAGGTGTCGACCGGCCCACCGAGGGTGTCGGCGAGGTTCTCGAAGATCGGGATCAGCGCGGCCTGACGGGACGTCGAGACGCGGTTGCCCTCGGTGCCGATGACGCGCTCGAACGCGGCACGGACCTCGGTCGGCTGGGCGGCCATGGCGCTGGCGAACGCGGCGCTCTGGTCGTCCGGGCAGTCGGCATCGCTGTCGTCGGTGTTGCCGTCGCCGTCGCAGTCGGTGCCGTCCTCACCCGCGGGGGTCTCCTCGTCGCCGTCGACGCCGATGATGGACAGGATGGCGCCGAGCAGGCCCGGGGACGTGCCGTCGGAGCCGGGGATGATGCCCTCGAGCAGGTCGAGCAGCTGGTCGAAGACCGGGCCGAGGACGTCCTCGAGGACACCACCGGTCAGCTCGTTGACCTCGTCCAGCAGGCCCAGCATCAGCAGCGCGGCGGTCTCGCAGGCGAGGAAGTCCACGAAGCTGTTGCAGATCAGCGGCAGGTTGTTGAGGCGCAGGGCGTTGGAGAGCAGGCCGTCACCGAGGTAGGCGATGGTCTCCGGCGGCAGCAGCGGGCCGTCGGCCAGGATGACCGGGGCCTCGTAGACCGCACCGTGGGCGGCGGCGGAGAACCCGGCCGACCACAGGGGTTCCTCGACGGAGCCGGCCTCGGTCAGGATCAAGCGCGAGGTGTCGGCAGCGTCGAGGAAGCCCATGAAGCGCGCGATCTCGATCGCGGTGCCGTACCGGTTCTCACCGGCGACACGGGTCACGGTGATCCCCATGTCGGTCAGGGTGTCGGCGACCTCGGGGGCGATGGCAGCCTCGCCACCGACGATGACGACCTCCTCGACCCCGGAGTCCTCGAAGTACGCCTCGGCGGCGGGGTGCAGGTACCCGGTGGTCGTCAGCAGTGCCGGGTACTCCATGGAGGAGCCCAGCGGGCCGGCACCGAGGGCGTCGGCGTAGGCCTGCGACTGGTCGGTGCCCTCGTCGGGGTAGGCCCGCATCAGCAGGGCGGTGTCGGCGTTGGGGGCGACGTGCTCGGCCAGCATGGCGGCGGTCTCCACGCGGGAGGGGCCACCCACGCGGCTGACGTTGTCCTCGCCGAAGTTGGCGACGAACTTGGACTCCAGGTCGGGGGAGATCGCATCCTCGGAGCCGAGCAGCAGGATCTCGGTCGCCCCGAGGCGGGTCAGCTCGTCGGCGATCCGCAGGTCGAGGTCGTCGGTCTGGGTCAGCAGCAGCGGCGCACCGGCGATGCCCTGGGAGGCGACGGAGGACAGCGAGTCGGCGAACACGTCGTCACGACCGATCATGACCAGGTTGGCGCTGTCGAACGTGATGCGCGACAGGGCGATCGAGGCCTCGACCGCATCGTTGGCGTCGAGCCGGACGGCGTTGTCGAACGGCACGTCGCCGAGGGCGTCACCGAGCGGGTCGGTGATCGTCTCGATCACGTCCTCGAGGGGGTCGAGGATGGCACCGATGACGCCGGGGGGCGCGACGGGGAGGTCGTCGAGGCCGGGGATCTGTGACTGGGCGGGAAGGGTCATCGCCATCGCGAGGACCGCGGCGATCACGCCGGCGAAGGCGGATCGACGAAGAAGGACACTCATGGACTGCATCACCTTTGTACGGGGAGGGTGACAGGGACTGTCGTGACTGGCTACTTGTGACTAGTCGGCCATACTGCCCGCGAACTTGAACGGAAGCGAACAAGTCGTCCCGTTTCTTTTGGGCCGGACGTCGTTCAGTCCGTGGCGTCGCGCAGGACCCGCATCGCGTTGGCGATCGCCGCGACCGACGTGGTCTCGGCGTTGGTGTGGTACATTGTCGTCGGCACCTGCAGGGTGGCGCCGTTGACGAACTCCGCCGTCCCCCGTACGAGCCTCCCCAGCTCGGTGCGTCCCAGGGGCAGCAGGTCCCGACCGTTGAACCGGCGTTCCTCGTTGAGCCGCTCGATGAGCCGGTCCTTGACCACGACGGGGATGTCGTGGGACTGCGAGATCTGGATGAGGCGGCTGACGGTGGGCACGGAGAAGCGCGCGGTTTCGTCACGCCAGCGGAGCACGACGGCCCCGACGTCGACGGCTTCGCTGTCGTCGAAGGGTGAGGTGTCCAGGACGATCAACGTCTCCGGGGCCTGCACGTGGCGCAGCAGCTCGTGGTTGAGGTACCGCCAGCTGGCGCCGATCTCCTCCTCCGCGGTGAACACGACCGTGCCGTCGAACCCCGACTCCACCAGCACCAGCGCCATGGCGACGCCGAGCACGTTGTCGAGCTGGGCCTGGACGTGCTGCCCGTCCTGGGTGACCTTGCCCTGGAAGGCCACCGGGGTGGCGGTGAGGATGGCGTCGAGGCCCTTGACCGGAACCTCGATCCCGAGGTCGTCGATGCCGCAGACCGCCATGTGGTCGACCCGTCCGTCGGCCACCGTGTGACCGGTGCGCGGGTCGTAGGCCCGTACCTCCTCGTCCCCGAAGCGCGTGCACACCGTCTCGGCGAACGCGTGGCGATGGGAGTTGGCCACGCCTCGGATCGCCGGCAGGACGTGTGCGGCGTAGGTGAAGGTGCCCGGTGCGGTGCAGATCAGTCCGTGGCGGTCGGCATGGGCCGAGATGACCACGCGGCCGCCGCGTGCCCCGTTGCCGACGACCCCTCCCTCGGTGCTGGTCACGTCGAGCCCGGCGGTATGCAGCTCGCGCGCGAGGTGCCGCATGAGGGGCCCTTCGTAGCCCACCACCGAGGGGACCGCGACCAGCTGCTGGAGCTTGGTCAGCACCCGGTCCACGTCGTCGCCGATCATCGCCTCGCAACGCTAGCGGAGCGACGGCTTCCGTGGTGACCATGTAGTGGACTCGTAGGACTTGGTGAACGCCCGTCACCGGCGGCGGCGGCCGGGATGGCGTTGTGGGGGCCGGGCCTCGACGGGACGGACAGGACCTGCGGAGGTCACCACGTTCGACCCGCTGCCCGACACCCCGGGGTGCCGTGATCCCAACGGCGACGGCACGAGCGACGAGCAGGAGTGCGGCGCCGCAGGTCAGGACTTCGTGCTCCACGACTCCGGTTCGACCACCATGACCCCGCACCAGGCGGTCGTCATGCCGCACAACCCCCTGTTCCGGCCCGCCTCATCGAGCCGCTCGATCCGGCCGCCGACCCTCTCGATCCCGCTGCCGACCCGCTCGGGTCGGCGGCCGACCGTCGCTCAGGGCACAGGGATGGAGAACGTCAACGCGCGAGCGGTCAGGGCGGCCGGGCCGCCGGCGTCGTCGACCACGTCCCGCAGGCGATCCTGCAGCCGGGCCCGTCGGTGGCCGTCCAGGCCGGCGAGGTGTGCGCCGACGGGGCCGATGCCGAGCGTGTATCCCGTCCACAGCTCCTCGTGGGACGCGAAGGCGGTCTCGATGGTGATGGCCCCCTGCACGGCGCCCGGATGGACGGCCAGCAGGGCCGCCATGCCGTCATCGGTGCAGACCGGCCAACGGTGGCGCTCGTCGGCGTTCCCCAGCACACCCTCGAGGTCGGCCGCGTCCCAGTAGCGGCGGAGGAAGAAGTCGGGGTGTCGGTAGTCCCACACGTAGCCGGCCACGGTCCCCCCGGGGCGGGTCACCCTGACCAGCTCCGCCAGTGCCGACCCGGGGTCGGGGCAGAAGTTGAGCACCAGGCCCGTGACGGCCACGTCGACGACGCCGTCGGCCAGCGGAACCGCGTCAGCCGACCCGAGGACCAGCTCGGGGGACACCTCGCTCGTAGTCGCCAGGCGACGGCGGGCGAGGGCGAGCTGCGCGGGTGACGGGTCGAGACCGGTCAGTCGGGCAGGACGGCGTGCGTGCAGGACAGCGGCGAGCAGTGCCCCCGACCCGCACCCGACGTCGAGCCACCAGCACTCGTCCGGCACGTGGAGGTCGGCCACGAAGCTCGCGGCCACCCGGTCGCTCCAGCGTCCCATGAACCGTTGGTAGGCGTCGCCGTCCTCGAACATGCGGACTGCATCTCCTCGGCAGGCCGGCGGCTGCCGGCAGGTGCCTCGCACACTACGCCCATACGGTCGACCGCGATACACGAGTATCGTTACCGTTCGTGGACCATCACCTGGCGCAGGTCAACGTGGCGTACGCCGTGGCGCCGCTGGACAGCCCGCGGATGGCCGGGTTCGTCCGGGCCGCCGCCCACGTCAACCGGGCAGCGGACGCGGCCGCCGGGTTCGTGTGGCGGCTGGAGGACGCTGCCGCCGTCCCGTTCCTGGGTGACGAGCGGTGGGTCGTCAACGTCTCGGTCTGGCGTTCCATGGCCGACCTCGAGGCGTTCACGTTCACCGACCCGCATCGCCGCATCATGCTGCTTCGCGGTCGGTGGTTCGAGCCGCACGACGCCCCAGCGACCGCCTGCTGGTGGGTACCCGACGGACACGTCCCCGACCTCGCCGAGGCGCACGACCGGGTGCGACGGCTGTGGGAGGAGGGCTCCTCCCCAGACGTGTTCGCGCTCGGTGCGGGGGTGCCGCCCCCACCCCCGCCCGGCTGAGTCACGCCTCGGTCGTCACGCCTCGGGCAGCGTGGCCTTCGCGGCACCCTGGCCGTGGGCCTCGAGGTCGTAGCCGACCTGGCAGAAGCCGTGGTTGCAGTACCCGCCGGGGTTCTTGTGCAGGTAGCCCTGGTGGTAGTCCTCGGCGTAGTAGAAGACCCCGTCCCCTGCCTCGTCGGCCGGACGGATCTCGGTGCTGATCTCGCCGTACCCAGCGTCCTTCAACGCCTGCTGGTAGCGGGCACGGGAGTCCAGCACGGTCGCCATCTGCTCGTCGGTGGTGGGGTAGACCGCCGAGCGGTACTGGGTGCCGATGTCGTTGCCCTGCCGGTTCGGCGTCGTCGGGTCGTGGTTCTCCCAGAACGCCTTCAGCAGCACGTCGAGGTCGACCTGCTCGGGGTCGTAGACCACCTGCACGGCCTCGGTGTGGCCCGTCCGTGCGGTGCAGGTCTCCTCGTAGGTGGGGTTCTTCGTCCAGCCACCCATGTAGCCGGCGGCGGTGGAGTGCACGCCGTCGATCTGCCAGAAGATCCGCTCGGCCCCCCAGAAGCAGCCCATGCCGAAGGTGATGACCTCGTGCCCCTCGGGCCACGGGCCCTTCAGGGGCGTGCCCAGCACGACGTGGCGGTCGGCCACCGCGAGCTCGGCGTCGCGGCCGGGCAGGGCGTCCTCGCGGGTGACCATGGTCGTCTTGTTGCCTGACAGGAATCGGAACATGTCGCCTCCAACGCGCCGGGCCGCCCACGCTATCCCGATGTCACCAGCTCGTGAGGAGTGCGAACGGTGACTCGGCGTGGCAGGTGGCCGTTGTGATCGCGCCGATCATCGTCGGTGGGCGACGCAGGCCCCGATCGCGCCGACCGGGCGGCGGCGATCTGACACGGGCGCCCGCGTGGTCAGCAGGCGTTGGGGGTCGCGTAGGGGGCCACGGCGGCCTCGTCGGTCAGCAGGCGGTTGGCGGGGACGATGGTGCCGTTCGTGGCGTCGAGGTCGAACACGTGCCACCAGATGTGCTCGAACGTGCCGTTGAGCGGCACCGCCATCTCCGCGACCAGGCCGGTGCTGTCGAAGACCTGCACGACGGCGTTGGACTGCGACAGCGTCTCGCCCCCGGAGAACCGGTGCACGGCGTAGCGGTAGGTGCCCGGAATGGCCTGGCTGATCGTGATGGTCTCCGGCCCGAACCCGCTGACGTCGTCGATGTCGAGCGCCGCGAACGGACACGCCTCCAGCGATCCGCGGGGCCCGTAGAAGACGTGGTACGGCTGGGACTCGGGTGTCCACAGGTGCGAGTCGAGGTCGGCCGGGTCGTCGTCCCACGACAGCACGATGCGCAGGCTCCCGGCGGCGAGCTCGGGCGACAACAGCAACGTGGCCGCGGTGTCCTGCGCCGGCACGACGTCCACGGTCGTCGGCGCACCGGGCACGTATCCGTCCGCGGCGGCGGTCAGGACGTAGCTGCCGCCGGGCAGGTCGGTGAACGTGTACTCCCCCGCGGTGCCCGTCGTGGCGGAGGCGCCAGAGGACAACGTCACGGTCGCGCCGACGACGGGTTCGTCGGTCGTCGCCGAGCGCACCGTCCCGCTGATCGTCCCGCCCGGGTAGGTGGCGGTCGTCGTCTGCGTCGACCCGTTGGACAGCGGCACGCCGACGGTCAGCGTGCACGGCTCGGGCAGGGTGGGGGACGTCACCACGGTGTAGGTCCCGTCCTCCAGCGGTGCGGTGGTCGGCTGGTCCAGGCACGTCCCGTCGATCGTCACCTCGGCGGCCTGGGCGAACGCGGTCGAGCCACCCTCGACCGTGACGGTGACCTCCTGCCCCGGGGTCAACGTGGTGGCGCTGGCCGGGACGAAGACCACGTTGGCCGAGGGGGGCAGGCCGAGGTCGATGCGCGCCGTCTCGCAGGCGGCGATCGGGGTGACGCAGGTCAGGACGGGCTCGTCGGTCGCCGTGGTCGGGACGGCGAACCCGCCGGTGTTGGCCGCCAGGAACGTGCTGGTCGGGGCGGGCAGGGCGTCCCCGGAGGCCAGGACGATCGGTGCGTCGAAGTGGGCGGAGTGCGCTGCCGCAGCGAACCCGCCGGCCCATGCGTCGGCGCCCTGCCCCTCCACGAGGGTCACCCGCTCGACGTCGTCGGCACCCTGTGCGCCGAGCTGGTCGGCCACGGCGACGGCCGTGTCGAAGCGGGTGGGGCCGGAGATGCGTGCCGTCGCCATGCCCATGCCGCGGACCTCGTCCTCCACCCCCTGGGAGATGGCTGCGGTGCCCCCGACGATCAGCACCTCCTCGATGGTGGAGGACGCCAGGTAGTCGCGGGTCGAGGCGGGCAGGGTGTCGGTCGAGGTCAGCAGCACCGGTGCCTCCAGCTCCGCCGCCATGCCCCCGGCCGCGAGGGCGTCGGCGAAGGCCTGCGACTGGTCGCCACCGGGGGAGGGGAACGCACGGGCGAGCACGGCGGTGGTGGCCTGCGGGGCGTCCATGGCCGCGATGGTCGTGGCCGTCTCGATGCGGGTCGTGCCGGCGCGCCGCTCGACGGCGTAGCTGCCGACGAGCTGCTGCTCGACCACCTCGCCGATCGCGGAGGTGCCGCCGAGCAGGATGACCCGGTCGGCACCGAGCCGCTGCAGCTCGGCGAGCACGCGGTCGGGCACGGGACCCTGCGGCGGGATCAGCAGCAGCGGGCTGCGGCTCTGCAGGACGCCCGAGGCGAGGGAGTCGGCGAACACGTCGCTGCGGCCCATGACCACCGTCGTGGTGTCGGGCAGCGGGGTGGCCTCCGACAGCCGGACCGCAAGCTCGACGTTGGACGGCGTTTCCTCGGACTTGACGACCAGCAACGCGTCGCTGGTCGTCGTGGACTGGGCACGACCGGGCGGGGCCGCCGACACGAGCGCCGCGAGCAGCCCGAGCAGGGTCACCGCAGCCGCCAACGGCAGGAGCAAGGGAACGCGAGTAGCCATGCCGATCAACTCCGTCTCAGCGGCCCCTCTGTTGGTCTCCGCCTGGCCGCAACACCCGTGAGTCTAGGCCGACCGACGGGTGACGGGAACACCGTTGATGACAACGTCACGAGCGTCCTCGGCAGGGTCCCACAGGGCCTCGGGCTCGCTGAACGGGTCGCGGGCAAGGACGACCAGGTCGCCGAAGGACCCCTCGCCGATCCGACCGACACGGTCGTCCCCGATCAGCTCGGCGTTGCCCCGGGTGGCCGCTCGCAGGACCCCGGTGGTGCCCATGACCTCGTGCTGCAGGCGCAGGCCCTGCAGCTGGTCGTCCTCGAGGTCGCCCATCAGGTCGGTCCCGAAGCCGATGGTCACGCCCTCCTCGGCGGCGATGGCGATGGCCCGCTTGCCGTGGTCGAGGACCTCCAGGTTCTTGGCCTTCTGGACCGGCGTGAGGCCGATCTCGTCGACTCGCCGGTCCATCGCGTCGTAGGTGGCGAGGGTCGGGACCAGCAGCGCGCCCGAGCGGGCCATCACCTGGGCGGTCGCGGCGTCCAGCAGGTTGCCGTGCTCGATCGACCGCACGCCGTTGGCGACGGAGTGCACGATGGCCTCCGGCGAGTAGGCGTGGGCGGCCACGTAGCTGCCGCGCCGGATCGCCTCGTCGCAGACCGCCCGGACCTCCTCGGGTGAGTACTGGGGGATGCGCAGCGGGTCGGTCAGGGAGATCACGCCACCGGACGTCATGATCTTGATCGCGTGGGCGCCGGTGCGGAACCGTTCGCGGACGGCCACGCGGAGGGGTTCGACCCCGTCGACGACCTCGGAGGTGTGGTGGCAGCACGTGTCGACCGCGAGGTCCCCGGGCCGCGGGTCGCCGTGCCCGCCGGTCTGGGACAGCGCCGGGCCGGTGAAGAGGTAGCGGGGCCCGGCGATCAGGCCCTCGTCGATGGCCCGCTGCAGGCCGATGTCGCCGCCAGCGACGTCCCGCACGGTCGTGAACCCGCGACGCAGCGCGCCGCCGAGCCGCTTGGCGGCCTTCGCCGTGACGTAGCTGAGCGGCGTGGCCTCCATGACCAGCATGTCCAGCCCGATGCCGTAGGCGTGGAAGTGGGCGTCGACCAGGCCGGGGATCACGACCCGTTCGCGGGCGTCGAGCACGGGCCGACCGTCGGTGTCCCCGGCGTCGGTGATGGCCTCCACGATGCCGTCGCGGACCTGGATGGCCCCCTCGACGAGCTCGTCGTCGGTGCCGGTCCAGATGCGGGCGTTGTCGATCGTGAGGGTTCCTGCGGCGGTCATGCCGCGCATCATGGCAGGACAGGCGGTTGCTGGCCGCGGTGACGGGGTAGCGAAGGGACATGGAACCGAAGATTCGTGTCTGGCTGGACGACGACCGCTCGATGATCCATCACGCCTCCGCGGCGCAGGTGGCGGACCTGACCGTGACCGAGGCCGACGGCACCACCGACTGCGGCCTGCCCGGCCGCATCCACCTCGTGCACCACGAGAACGTCGACATGGGCAAGCTCTGCCCGGGATGCCAGGCGGTCTCGGGTGTCCGCCCGCCGCTGGCCGGGCAGGACCTCGGCCCCGTCTAGGCCCCCGTGAACGCAGGGCCTAGCCTGACCAGCCATGGCGAAGCCCTGTGTGTTCTGCGAGGTCATCGCCGGCGGCAACGGCACCGCCGGTGAGGAGACGCTGGTCGTCGACGAGCCGGACGTCGTCGCGTTCCTCGACATCCGGCCGCTGTTCCCCGGCCACCTGCTGATCGTCCCGCGCCAGCACGTCGTCACCCTCGACGAGCTGCCCCCGGAGCAGCTCGCGCCGTTGTTCGGGGTGGCCCAGCGGGCGGTGACGGCGATGCAGACCGCGCTCGGTGCCCAGGGGGCGTTCGTCGCCAACAACAACATCGTCAGCCAGTCGGTCCCGCACCTGCACGTCCACGTGGTCCCCCGGACGAAGGGCGACGGGCTGAAGGGGTTCTTCTGGCCCCGGACGGGCTACCGCGACGACGCCCACCGCCTCGAGGTCCTGCACACCCTCCGCGCCGCCCTGCGCTGAGCCCACACCTGCGCTGAGCCCACACCCTCTGCTGGGCCGCCTCCCCGCGTCGCCCCGGGGGCGGTAGCCGGCGACCGTCCCCGCCCGCGTGTGCGTTCCCCCGCCGTGGAGGGCGTCCACCCCACCCGCCCCCGCGCGCCGTGTGGCATCCCCACCCGATGGGGCCCGCCAGCGCACACCACACCCGACCCCGCGCCCGATCCCCACCCCCCGGCGGCGTCCATCGCACACGCCGACCCATCAGCGACCCTCCGCGGCCCACGCGCACGCAGTGACGATTCCGCTGCTGGCTCACGCACACAGGCGTTGCACAGTTTCTTTGCACAGTTTCTGTGCACAGGCGTATCGTGGCGCGCATGACCGACTCCCGTCACCCGTCGTGGGTCCAGCTGGACCGCGAGAAGCTGCACTGCCTCGCCCATCCCATGCGCAGCCGGCTACTGGCCGCGCTTCGTGCCGACGGGCCGTCCACCTCCGCGAAGCTGGCCCGCCGCTTGGGCACCAACACCGGGGCCAGCAGCTACCACCTCCGTGAGCTCGCCGACGTGGGGCTGGTGCACGAGGTGCAGGACATGGGGACCGCACGGGAACGCTGGTGGGCACCGTCCCACCAGATGACCACCTTCAGCGAGGCGGACTTCTTCGACGACCCCGACGACCGGGCCGCCGTCGACTGGCTGATGGCCCACCACCTGCGGGCGACGACCCGATGGCGCGAGGAGTGGCTGGCCGCCCGCCACACGTGGTCGGAGGAGTGGGTGCGGGCCAGCACCACCAGCGACCACCTGCTGGAGCTGACGCCCGCGCAGCTCGCCGCGATGAACGCCGACCTCGAGGCCGTCGTCGAGCGGTACCGCACCGAGGGGCCGGCCGCGGACGGCGAGGTGCAGCAGGTCCTGGTGCTCGTCGACGGCTTCCCCGCTCGTGAGGTGTCGCTGTGAGCACGTCCCAGGGGCACCCGTCGGGCATGGCGGCGGCCACGGATGTCCGCCGCCGCTACCTGGTCCTCCGGGCGACCCGGTGGCTGCCGACGGGGCTTGTCATCCCCGTGTTCGTGCTGGTCATGCTGGACCGCGGGCTGTCGCTGGGGCAGATCGGGCTGGTCGTCGCGGGGCAGGGCATCGCCGTGATGGCGCTGGAGCTGCCGACCGGCGGGCTGGCCGACGCGATCGGCCGGCGACGCGTCCTGGTCGTTGCCTCGGCGATCGAGCTGGTCGCCGGGCTGCTGTTCCTCGTCGCCGACACGCTGCCGTTGCTGCTGGCCTTCTGGGTGCTGGAGGGCATCTACCGGGCGCTGGAGTCCGGTCCGCTGGACGCGTGGTTCGTCGACCGGTCGCAGGCAGTCGATCCCGACGCCGACCTCGAACGCGGCCTGTCCACCGCCGGGGTGGTCCTGGGGTTGGCGATCGCCGTCGGCGCCGTCGGGTCCTCCGTGCTGGTCGCGACCGCGCCGTTCCCCGGACTCGATCCGCTGCTCGGGCCGGTGGTGGTCGCGGTGGCGCTCCGGGTGATCGACCTGGTGGCCATCCACCGGCTGATGGACGAACCCGAACGCCATGGCGTGCCGCTCGACCTCGGCGGGGCCCTCCGCGGCGTGCCCCGGGTGATCAGGACGGCCGGCGCCGCAGCGAGGGCGTCCCGGTCACTGCGGGCGCTGTTCGCGGTCGAGGCGCTGTGGACCTTCGGCATGATCGCGTTCGAGACGTTCACCCCGGCCCGCCTCGAGCAGGTGCTCGGCGACGCCGACGCCGCCGCGGTGTACCTGGGCCCGTCCAACGCGGCTGGCTGGGCGGCTGCGGCGGGAGGTGCGGCGCTGGTGCCGCTCGTCACCCGACGGCTGGGTCCGCGCCACGCCGGACCGTTGCTGCTGGCGGCGCTGGGCGGCGGGGTCGTGGTCATCGGCACCGGCGGCACCGCGGCCCTGGTGGTCGTCGGCTACGTCGTCACCATGACCATGCACGGCGCCGCCAACCCCGTGCACCAGGGGCTGCTGCATCGTGCCATCACGGGGTCGGCGAACCGGGCCACGTTGATCAGCGTCAACTCCCTCACCTCCAGCTTCGGGGGCCTCGTCGGCGGGATCGCCCTGGGCGCGCTGGCCGATGCGACCACGCTGACCACCGCGACGCTGACCGGTGCCGCGGTCATCGCCGCCGCCGGCCCCCTGTACCTCCTCACCCGAACGCCCCCCGACCCCGCCGACGACGCGCCCCCCTCCACCCCGCCCCTGTCGTCTCACCAGCACTCCTGAGGGTTGAGCCCACGCACATCGGGTGCTCGTGCCCTGGCCCGTGCCAGCTGCCGGTGAGCCGACACACCGCCGGGGGTCGGGGGGCGAACGGCGAGGGCCGCCCCCACACCATGGAGGCGGCCCCGACCGGCACACGAACCGGTCAGCTGCCGACGACGCCGCCGCCGGTCTTCCAGATCGAGATCATCGCCGGGCGGGCACCCCGGCCCGCGTCGGGGAAGGTGGAGATGGGCTCGGCCAGCGTGCCGCCGTCGCCGGGGTGCTGGACCGCGCAGAACAGCGTCCGGCCGTCCGGCGTGAACTCGGGACCACAGGCCTCGGCGCCAACGGGCACCGACAGGAACTGCTGGACGTGACCGCGCTCGGCGCCGCTCAGCGGGACCCAGTGGAACGCGTCGTTCAGCTCCAGGCCGCCCGGCTGTCCGTCGGTGGCGACCAGCAGGTCACCCGAGTGGGTGAAGGCCAGGTTGTCCGGCGCCGAGATGGGTGAGACCTGCGACTTGTCGTACCCGCCGAAGAAGGTCGAGTCGTCCTCGGGGTCACCGCAGAGCAGCAGGAAGTCCCACCTGAACGTGGTCGCGCCGAAGTCGTCATCGGTCTCGACGAGCTCGATGACGTGGCCCCAGCGGTTGTCCAGCCGGGGGTTGGCGGCGTTGACGCCGGTCTCCTCGTTTCGCCGGGTGTTGTTGGTGCAGGCGACGTAGGCGTAGCCCGGACGGTTGGGGTCCGGGGTGACGTCCTCGGGACGGTCCATCGGGGTCGCCCCGACGGTGTCGCCCGCGAACCGTGCCCGGATCAGCACGTCGCCCTGGTCGGCGAAGCCGTTCTCCGCGGTCAGCCCGTGCTGTCCGTGGACCAGCGGGATCCACTGGCCGGTCTGGTCGTCGGCGAAGGTCGCCACGTACAGGATGCCGTCGTCCAGCAGGGCCATGTTCTCCTCCAACGTGTTGTCGGGGGAGTAGGTGCCGTTGGACACGTACTTGTAGAGGTAGTCGAACCGCTCGTCGTCACCGAGGTAGGCGACCAGGCGGCCGTCGGGGGCGATGGCGGTCTCGGCGCCCTCGTGCTTGAAGCGACCGAGGGCGGTGTGCTTCCGCGGCACGAAGTCGGGGTCGTAGGGGTCGACCTCGACGATCCAGCCGTGTCGGTACGGCTCGTTGGGCTCCTTGGACAGGTCGAAGCGGTCGACGAACCGCTCCCACTTGCGACCCGAGGCCTCGTAGGCGACGCCGTAGCGTTCGTGGTCGCCACGGACGGCGTCGCCATCGGCCGGCGCCTCGGCGCCCTCGGGCAGGCCGAAGTACTGGTTGAAGTTCTCCTCCGCCGTGAGGATCGTGCCCCACGGGGTCTTGCCGCCGGCGCAGTTGTTGAACGTGCCAAGGACGGCGGTGCCCGACGGGTCGGCGTTGGTCCGCAGCTTGGTGTGGCCGGCGGCCGGTCCGACGACGGCCATCGGGGTGGTACCGGTGATGCGACGGTTCAGCGCCCCACCTCGGCGGTAGTACGTGGCCCCGCCCTCGCGGTAGACCTCGACGACCGAGCCTCCGTGTGCGGCGATCTCGATGTTGACCTGGGCCTCGGTCGGGTTCTCCGGGTCGTAGGAGGCGAACATCAGCTCGCCCTGGGTGTACTCGTGGTTGACCCACAGCAGACCCTCGTCGGACTCGGTCCCCCCGCGGGTGGCGGGCAGGAAGGCGACGTAGTCGTTGTTGTAGCCGAACGCCCCCTCCTGCTGCTCCACGGTGAGGTTGGTGTAGCCGGTGTCCAGGCCGGGGGTGCCCTTCACGATCGGGTCGCCCCAGCGCAGGAAGGTGTTCCAGCTGTAGCCCTCGGGCACGACGACGCTGTCGGCGGTGGACGCCGAGATGGGCGTGAAGCCGATCTGGGCACCGTCCTGCGCCATCGCGACCCGCTCGGTCGCGAGCCCGTCGAGGCTGGCGGTCGCCAGGACCATGCCGGCCAGCGCACCACCCTTGAGGATGTTGCGGCGCGAGATCATGCGGGAGGCCACCGCACCGAAGTCGTCGATCGCACCGGCGCGCGGGTTGGACGGCGCGGTGTGGCACTCGTCGTTGCACTTGCTGGTGCACTTGCTGAAGGTGCCGGAGTGCCAGCTGCCGAACAGCGGCAGGGCCTGGCGGCGGGGGGAGTGCGTCATGGCGTTGCTCGTGTCTCCTGGATGGTGTGGGTGGACGTGCGTGGCGGGTGTGGAGCGGGTCAGCCCTGGCCGAAGACGGTGTCCTCGGTGCCCAGGTCGAGGAAGATGGTCTGGCCGATGGCGTCGTCGAGGCCGTCGTTGTCGGTGGCGATCCACACGTGGCCGTTGCCGGTGATGCCGAGCCCCTCGAGCTTGTCGGGCGTCACGATCGACGCGGCCTCGAGCTCGTCGAGCAGGTCCAGCGCCGGGGTCACGGTGACCGGCTGCAGCGCCTCGCCGTACGCGACGAAGGTCGCGGCAGACAGGTCGACGGTGGTCACCCGCTTGATGGCGGCGAAGTCGCCCAGCTGGTTGTCCCGTTCGACGATGGCGAAAGTGCCATCGGACAGCGCGGTGATCTCCGACAGGCCGACCCAGCCACCGTTGGCGGACTCGGGTTCGGCCTTCTCGTAGGCCGCGAACGCCCAGGTCCCGTCGGTCGGGTCGAGGCGGGCGATCTTGACGGTGTTGGCGGCGTCGTCGGCCCATTCGCGCTGCACCACGGCGTAGACGTACTCCGTGGAGCCGGACTCGTCGGTGCCGATCGCGACACCCTCGAAGCCGCTGGAGGTGGCGTGCTCGACCAACGCGGCCGGCAGGGCGTACTCGGCCTGGACCGCACCGGTGGCGTCGACCAGGACGAGGGCGTTGGGACGGTCCTCCCCGTCGTCGGTGTAGCGGCCCTCCGACGCCAGCCAGAAGCCACCCTCGGGGGCGACCGCGATGCCCTCGAGGTCGAGGCCGAAGGATGCACCCGTGACCTCGATGCGACCCGTCACCACACCGGTGTCGCCGGAGACGTCGATCGGGTGGATGTAGCCGACGCCGAGGATGGAGTCGCTGACGCCGTGGAGGATGTCGCCTTCGGCGGACCCGGCGAGACCGGACATGGCCGTCCACGGGGTGGGGACCGCCGCGTCTGCGCTGACCAGCATCGGGTAGGCCGGCGCGGTCGCGCCGTGGCGGTAGATGGTGACGATGGAGGTGGGCAGGCCCGGGTCCTCCTCGTCCGCGGCCAGGTTGGTCTCGGCGGCGACGACGAACAGCCCCTCGCTCGGGATGGCCTTCAGGCCCTCCGGGCCGATGCCCGTGGGGAGGGTCTGCACCGGGGTGACGGCCCCGCCGTCGGAGACGGTGTAGACGCCGACGGCGTTGGCCCGCTCGGCACCGATGAACACGTGGGTGGTGTCGCCGTAGGTGCCGGTCTCGGCGCCCTCCGGCTCGACGCCCTTGTTGGCCGATCGTGCCTCGGGATAGTGGCCGGCGGCCATCAGCTGGTGCTCGAGGCTGTTGCCGGCCTCGTACTCCACGGTCCCGTCGACGTTGAAGATCGTCCAGCTGCGGCTGCCGCCCTCGACCCCGTCGGCGTCCTCGTAGTCGCCTTCGTTGGCCGAGGCGAAGGAGTCGCCGTCGATCCAGCTGACGGCGTCGGCCTCGCGGCGACGGGTGATGGTCTCGGTCGGCTGGAGGTCACCGTTGCCCTGCGGCCCGATCTCCTCCTCCGTGGCGTCGACGTCGTCGAGCGTGACGTCGCCCATGGAGAAGTCGTGGGTGACCGTGCCGGTCGCCAGGTCGACGATCGCGAAGTGGTTGTTCTCCTGCAGCGAGACGGCCGCGACGTTGTCGTCGTTGATGTCGACGTACTCGACCTCGGGGTCACCGGGGGCGATCTCGGCGAGGCCGGTCAGGGCGACGTCGGTGGCGGTCCAGGCGGCAGGGTCGTCGTCGCTGGTGTCGACCACGACGAGCTTGCCGCCGGGGGCCTGCGGGATCAGCCCGTCGTCCAGGTCCTCGTCGCGTTCGTTCTCGATGGCGATCGCGGCGTGGGTCCCGTCGGGGGAGACCGCGACGGAGTCGGGCTGGCCACCCAGGTCGATCGTGGCCACCGTGCTGCCGTCGGTCAGGTCGATGACCCGCAGCTCGCCGGAGGGGTTGACGAAGTCGGGGCTGGTGTTGACGCCGACGAGCGCCAGGTCACCGAGGACGGCGACGCTGGTCGGCTCGCCGCCCAGGTCGATGGTCCCGCCTGCGGTGGGTGCCGAGGGGGAGGCGATGTCGATCATGCCCAGCGACTCGCTGGGGGAGTCGGTGTAGACCAGCATGTCGCCGCCGGCCCAGTGGTCGATGATCTCCGCGGAGACGTTGCCGTTGTCGGTCACGTCGAAGGTGGCGATGTGGGTGAAGTAGCTCCCGTCTCGACCGGCCGTCGCGCAGGCGGTGTCGGAGACGTTGGGGCCGCAGACGACGCTGACGTCGGGGTTGGCGTCCAGCCAGGCCCGGGTGGCATCGGGGACCATGTCGCCGTTGACGAGCAGGACGACGGTGTCACCGTCGGCGGCAGCGCCCGCCGCTGCGAACCCGCTGGCCCAGCCGAACGGCTCGAAGGCGTCGACGAGGACGACCGTCGAGACGTCGGTGTCCGGCGCGTCGGCGACGTGGCCGGCGATCGCCGTGGCGGTGGTGGTCCGTTCGGGCCCCTCCAGGCGGGTCACGGTGATGCCCAGTCCGCGGAGCTCGGCGACGGTCGCATCGCTGATGGCGGCGGTCCCACCCAGCACGAGGACGGTGTCGATCGGGCTGGCCTCGAGGGCCGCCTTGGTGGAGTCCGACAGCACGTCGGTCTCCGTCAGCAGCACGGGGTGGCCCAGCGCGGCGGCCAGGGCGCCACCGGCGATGGAGTCGGCGAACTGTGCGGTGGGGTTGCCCTCGACCCCGAAGGCGCGGGCCAGCACGGCGGTCGTGGCAGAACCGCCGAGCTCGGTCCAGGTGTCCAGCGCCGTCTCCAGCCGGGTCGCGCCCGCGTAGCGGACGACGGTCAGGCCCTTGCCGGTCAGCGCGTCCTCGACGGTCTGCGACACCGCGCTCACGCCACCGAAGACGTGCACGGTCGTGGCGCCGAGGCGCTCGATCTCGGCCTCGGTGTCGGCGTCCAGCGAGCCGGTGGCGGTCAGCAGCAGCGGGCCGTCGATGACGCCCTGCGCGAAGCCGGAGGACAGCGCGTCGGCGGACTCGTCGTCACGGGCAAGGGCGACGTCGGCGGCACCGTCGGGGTAGGCGTACTGGCTGAGGGAGATCGCGTCGGCGACCGGGGAGCCGCCGTCGAGGTCGGCGTCCCCCTGCGCGGTGGCCACCGCACCGGGGAGTACGGAGAGCCCCAGCGCGGCGATCGCGAGGATCGCGAGGATTCGGAGTCGGATTGGCATCTGGGCACGGCCTTCTGATCGGGGGGTGTGACGACATGGGGGCAGACACGCCTGCCCGCGGTCTCCGGTTCATAGCCCGTCCGAGGAGAACGCCGGATAGCGGTGGATGAACGCGCGCCGATCAGTGGGTGAACTCGCGCGTCACCCGATCACGCCATGAAGTCGGCGAAGATGATCAGGTTGTGGTCGTAGCTGCCGTCGACGAGGTCGCCGTGGCAGGTGATCAGCCGCAGCTCGGGACGCGTGGTCGGTCCGTAGACCGCCGTGGTCGGGAAGCGGTCCTTGCTGGGGGCCATGGAGCTGCGGACCGCGAACACCGCCGAGGTGCCGTCGGCGCGATCGATGATGATGCGGTCGCCGCGCTGCACCTGTCCGAGGTCGAAGAACACCGCCGGCCCCTCGACGGAGTCGACGTGGCCGACGACGACCGCCGGTCCCCGCTCTCCGGGTTCCGGGCCGCCCTGCCACCAACCCGTGTCGGCGAAGTCGACGGGGACCTCCAGCGCACCCGCCTCGTCGACCCCGAGCGGCACGACCGGCGCGTCGACGCCGATGGAGGGGATGCGGATGCCCACGGGGTCGGCCACCTGACCGTCGTCGATCGGTGGTCCCCAGTCGGGGGTGGGACGGGCCAGGCGGGCGTCGTCCGTCGCCGAGCCGCTGGCAGGGATCCAGCCGTCCAGCCCGAACGGGTCGAGGGGAAGCACGGGCGTGACGTCGACCCGGGTGGTGTCGTGCGAGCCGACCGCCCCACCCGGGCCGACCGCCGCACCCGGTCCGGCAGCCCGCGGCGGTTCGGCACCCAGCACCCCCGCGGCGATGCTCATCACGCCGGCGGCCAGCAACGCGGTCGCACCCGCCAGGCGGATGCGACCGGATCGGGTCGGGACGGGGCCCGCCGTGTCGGCCACGGCGGCCACGCTACTCCTCCCGGGGATGGCGGCGCCGGGTCAGCGCAGGGTGACCGAGACCCCGTAGCGGATGTCGACGCTGACGTTGATGCCGAGCAGCCGGAGGGCGGACAGGCTCAGCTGGGGCAGCGGGAGCGTGCTGATCCCGAGGACGTCGGGGGCGTCGGGTTCGGCCATCTCCAGCATCGCGACGCTGAACTCGTCGTCGTCGAAGTAGGTGCCGTCGAAGCCGTCGTAGTCCTGCCCGTGCACGGCGCAGTGGGCGTTGCGGGCGTCCCGGTCGGCGTCGTCGTCGTAGGCCATGCCACTGCGGATCATCGCGGCCAGCAGCGCCGACCCGCGTTCGATGCCCTGGCGGACCAGCTGGGCGGTCACCGGGTCGCCGTAGGCCATCAGGGTGGCGTTGTTCCACGCCCGCTCGCGCCACTCCTGGATCACCTGCTGGACGGTGAAGCCGGTCAGGAGGTCGTCGCTGGAGCTGGTGTCGAAGGAGGGGTCGAAGCGGGCGACGATCTCGGGGCTCATGTCGTCGCCGACGTTGTTGAGGAACTCGTTGACCCGCTCGTGGTCGGGCTTGCGGGAGTTGCCGTCCTCGTCGGTCAGGCCGATGTCGGCGAGCACGAACGGCAGGTCACGGTTGATGTGGGCGTTCATGCCCATCAGGAAGTTGGCGACCGCCGGCAGCTCCTGGCCGTCCGCGGCGGAGAACGCCTCGCGCCAGGCCGGGGCCACATCGCTGACGTTGCCGTTCTTCCAGTCCTGCTGCGGCTGGGTGTAGTAGCTGGCGAACACCGCGTCGTAGTGGTGCATCCACGGGACGTCCTCGTAGAAGCCCGGGATCCGGGAGGACTCGTAGTAGGCCTCGGTCGTCCGCGTGTACCCGAGCTGGAAGATCGCGTTGTGGTCGCAGGTCCGGGCCAGCTTGCGCAGGTCACGGTTCATCTTGCGGATGACCGACTCGACGCACCGGTGGCTGCCGCTCGTGCACTCGTTGGCGCTGGACGTGTTGATGCCGGGCGTGAAGCCGGGCACCAGCTCACCCCAGTTGAGGAGGGGCGGGGTGGCAGCCTGCGCGGCGCCGGGGATCAGTGGCAGCATCAGCGCCACCACCAGTGCCATGGCCACCCGTTGGCTACGCCGCATCACGTACTCCTCACTCGCCGTATTCCCCGTCTGCGTACACAGTGACGGGTCAGTCACACAGCGTTCAATGACGAGAACGGGCCATCCTGTGTGGCTGCCCGGACTAGTCATCGCCGCGTATGGACGGGGGCCCGGACCGACCGGACACCCTCTCCCTGTCGGCAGCCCACCGTCGGATGTGAGGCAGCGTCCGGATGCGTGCCGCCGGAGGCGGGTCTGCCACAGTAGGCAGCCGTGTCCGATGCCCCCGAGCCGTCCCCCACCGCCCGCCGACCCGGCGGGTGGCGTGGTGTCGTGCGGGTCGTCTACCTCATCGGGGTGGTCGCCGCGTTCGTGGTCGCCGTGGTGGCCCGCCGCGAGGAGATCGGGGACCAGCTCGCCCTGACCGACCCGGTGCCGCTGACCGCGTCGGTCGTGGCCGGGCTGCTGGGGGTCGGGGTCAGCGGGCTCGTGTGGCGCCGGATGCTGCACGGCCTCGGGTCCTCCCTGCCCCTCCGCGCCGCCGTCCGGGTGTTCTTCCTCGCCCAGATCGGCAAGTACCTTCCCGGCAGCCTGTGGCCGGTGCTGGCCCAGGCCGAGCTCGGACGCGACCACGGCGTCCCGCGCCGCAGCGCCGTCGCCGGCCAGACCCTGTTCATGTGGGTCCACCTGATCACCGGTGTCGCCCTGGGCGTCCCGACGATGGCGGTGACCGGGCAGCTGCCGGGCTGGACCGCCCCGCTGGGGCTGGTGGTCCTGGTGCTGCTGCTGCCCGGCCCGCTGACGACGGTCATCGACTGGCTGCTGACCAGGGCCAGGCGCACCCCGCTCCCCGCCCGGCCCGACGGGCGGGACATGGCCATCGCGGTCGGGTGGGCGTTGGTGATGTGGGTGCTGTACGGCCTGCACGTGCACTGGCTGATCGACGCGTTCGAGTTCTCCGCGCCGGGACCGCTGCCCGCCCTGGTCGCCATCGGCGCGTTCGCCGCGGCGTGGTCGGCCGGCTTCGTGTTCCTGATCGCCCCAGCAGGTGCGGGCGCCCGGGAGGTCGTGCTGGTCGCGGCGCTGGACACTGTCACCGCGGCGAGCACGGCGCTGACGGTCGTGCTGCTCAGCCGGCTGGTGCTGACGCTGGCCGACGGCGCATGGGCGCTGGCGGCGGCCTGGGTCGGGCGTCGATCGGCGACCGACCGCAGCTCCTGACCTGCGGACGGGTGTGGCCACGAGACCATCGGGGGCCATGGACCTGACCACCCCGGCCCTGTTGTTCCCCGCCATCTCGCTGCTGCTGCTGGCCTACACCAACCGGTTCGTGGTGCTGACCAACGTCATCCGGCAGCTCGCGGGGCTGTCGGACCAGCCGTCGGAGCTGATCAGTCGGCAGATCGACAACCTCGGCGGCCGGCTGCGCATCATCAAGTGGATGCAGAGCCTCGGGGTCGCCAGCTTCATCCTCTGCGCCGTCTCGATGCTGGTGCTCTTCCTCGGCCACCAGACCGCTGGCCGGTGGGCGTTCGGCCTGAGCCTCGGCCTGCTCGTCGCGTCGCTGGTCTTCTCGCTGCTGGAGGTCCAGCGGTCCACCCACGCCATCGAGGTCGAGATCCAGGCGTTCAGGGACCGCACGACCTGAGCGGTGGTCACCGGCGCGATCGGGGCCCAACCCACCCAGACGTGGTCACCGGCACGATCCGGCGTGTCAGCCGGGGATCGGGCGATCCGGGGGGATCAGGCGTCGACGCGGGCGCGCAGGGCCGTCCAGGGGAGGGGCTGGCGGATGTCGGCCACGGCACCGACCTGCGACACGAAGCGCAGGAAGCCGGGCGAACCCCAGTGGTTGAGGTGCCCGGGGGTGTTGCCGAAGTCCTTGACGTGGCGACCGGTGAAGAAGTTGCCCATGCGGAACAGTGGCTCGCGCGGGACGCTGAGGACCAGGTGTCGGCCGGACACGCGGGCCATCTCCTTCAACCCGGCGTCGGGGTCGGTCAGGTGCTCGCACACCTCCACCGCCAGGACCAGGTCGAAGGTGTTGTCGGCGAACGGCAGGCCGTGCGCGTCGCCGTGGAGGAACCCGACCTGGTGGTCACGGCCCTGCCAGTCCTGGCGCAGCCCGGCGTCGGGCAGGTCCAGCGCGGTCACCGTCGCCTCGGGGAAGCGGGCACGCAGGCGGTCGGCGATCTCGCCCTCGCCGCAGCCGACCTCCAGCACACGGGTGATCGGGCCCTCCGCGGCCACGCCGTCGAGCAGCTCGTCGAGCGCCGCGAGGAAACGCGTGGTGAGGTACTGGATCAGCGGGTTGCCGCCGCCGTACTTGTTGTGGTGGTTGCCGATGACGATGTCGGGCGTCTCGGGCGCGGGGGTGCTGGTGCTCACCCCACAACGGTACGCGACGGTCGACAGCCCCACGGCTGGCCGGCAGGGCAGCCCCGACCGTCCCGATCGGTCCGGCGACCAGCCCGTCGCGTACGATCCTCCAACCCTGGTCCCCTGCGCCCCCTGAGCGAGCCGTGCCCTTCGACATCAAGCTGCTGAGCATCCCCCTGATCTCGGGGATCATCGGCTACGTCACGAACTACGTGGGCATCAAGATGTTGTTCTACCCGGTGCAGTTCGTCGGGTTCACCATCCCGGGAATCGCCCCGCTCGGCCGCCTGCTGCCCCGCAAGCTGCAGTCCATCCCGGGGGTCCTGACCGGCCAGGTCGGCTGGCAGGGCGTCATCCCGTCCCGTGCCGCCAAGATGGGCTCGATCGCGGTCGACACGGGCGTCTCCAAGCTGGGCTCGCCGGGTGAGTTCTACGAGAAGCTCAACCCCGAACGCATCGCCGAGCACATCCTCACCACCTCGCGCGACGACATCCGCGAGCTGGTCGAGCGGCTGATCGAGCGGGAGTACGGGCGGCTGTGGCGGGACGCCCCGTCCGCGGTCAGGGAGATGGTCCACGAGCGGGTCCAGGCACAGCTGCCGGCCATCGTGCATCGGGTGACCGAGGAGATCGGCGCCAACATCGACCAGATCCTCGACATCAAGCTCATGGTCATCCGACACATCGAGGCCCACCCGGAGCTGGCCAACGCCATCTTCCTGGAGGTCGGCGAGAAGGAGCTGAAGTTCGTCATCAACGCGGGGGCCTACTACGGCTTCGCGCTGGGCATCCCCTCGATCTTCGTCTTCAGCGCCCTGCAGCAGTGGTGGGTGCTGCCGATCGCCGGGATCATCGTCGGCTACCTCACCAACTTCATCGCCATCAAGCAGATCTTCCTGCCGATCGTCCCGAAGAAGGTCGGCCCGGTCACCCTGCACGGCCTGTTCATGCGCCGGCAGCCCGAGGTGTCGCGGCAGTACGCCAAGCTGATCGCCACGGAGGTCGTCAACCTCCAGAACATCGGGCAGGAGTTCATGACCGGCCGTCGGTCGGACCGGACCAAGGCCATGATCGCCTCGGCGCTGCGCCCGGCGATCGACGGTGCGGTCGGCCCGCTGCGACGGGCCGTCCGGCTTGCCGTCGGTCCCGCCCAGTACGACGCGATCAAGGAGTCGATGGCGACCGAGGCGCTGGACTACACACTGGTGCCACTGTCCGATCCCGAGTTCAACGCCAGCCAGGCCAAGGAGCTGGAGGACCTGCTGACCGCACGCATGAAGGCGCTTCCGCCCCACGACTTCGCCGAGCTGCTGCGCACCGCGGTGGAGGAGGACGAGTGGATGCTGATGTTCATCGGCGCCGTCCTCGGCTTCGCGGCCGGCGTCCTGCAGACCGCCTTCACCCTGGTCTGAGGCACCCACCATGAGCACCGACCACGAGTTCCCCGACGACGACCGCGCCCGCACCGACACGGGCCTTCCGGCCGTGCCCACGGCGCGCGCCATCGACGCCGGTCGCCGGATGGACGACGGGCTGCCCCTGCAGGCCGACCCCGTCAAGGTCGTCACCGCCGGCGTCGGCCTTGCGCGCCTCACCGTGGGGGCCACCGCCCGCCTCGGCCGCTGGGGGCTCGGCGCCTCGATGCGGATCGGCAACCGGGTCATCAAGGCCGCCGTGGCCGGCGAGACCGCCACGTCGCTGCTGGACGACGCGACCGAGGCGCTGCGCGAGCAGGCTCGCGACCTGCTGGGCATCGTCGACGACGCCGGTCGGGTCGTGGGGTTGCAGATGCCCCGCGAGCAGCACCGCGCCATCGCCGACCGGTCCGCGGAGGACCTGCAGGCCAAGGGTGCGGCGCTGCTGGAGGCGTCCGCCGACGTCACCTACGAGGAGCCCTACCACCCGGCCTACGCCCGGATCCTCGACCAGATGGCACCCGACGAGGCGCGGATCCTGCGGCTGATGGAGCTGGAGGGGCCGCAGGCCATCGTCGACGTGCGCACGTCCAGCCCCATCCCCGGCGCGTCGGAGCTGATCGCGTCGGACCTCAACATGGTCGGCGCCGAGGCCGGCTGCCGGTACCTCGACCGCGTCCCGGCCTACCTCAACAACCTGCAGCGCCTCGGGCTGATCGCCCACTCCAGCGACCAGGTCGAGGACCACAGCCGCTACCAGGTGCTGGAGGCGCAGCCCGACGTGCTGGCGGCGCTGCGCAGCCACAGCCGGACCAAGACGGTCCGCAAGAGCCTGCGGGTCACCCCGTTCGGGACCGACTTCGCCCGCACGTGCCTGCTGGGCCGCGGCGGGACCATCGACGACCCCGTCATCGGCTGACAGGGCGTCGTCGTCCGGGCGGTCCGCGGACCGCCTACTGCCGGCTGGGCCCGGCGCTGTGCTTGCTGGTGCGCACGATCAGGTCGGCGAGCAGGCCCATCGAGAAGAGGATGAGGCCGGTGATCAGCAGCAGGACGGTGTTGATCGACAGGGCGAACGGATCGCCGTCGGTGATCGCCCCGCCGATGACGTCGTAGAGGAACTTGGCGCCGCCGAGGAACAGCAGCATCAGCGCCATCGGCACGAACACGCGCAGCGGCTCGAAGAACGTCACCATCCGCACGACCTGCAGGATGTAGCGGTAGGCGTCCTTGATGGGGTGGAAGTGCGAGCGACCGGCACGCTGGGCGTAGTCGATCGGCATGTACTCCACGACCAGGCCGTTGGAGAGGAACGACAGGGTGATCGTGGTCACGCACGAGAAGCCGGTCGGCAGCAGCCCCAGGTAGGGCAGCGCGTCGGCCCGCTTGAAGGCGCGCAGCCCGGAGTTCAGGTCGGGGATCTCCGTGGCGGTCAGGTACTCCGCGAGGCGACGGATCATGTACTTCGCCGGGACCCGCAGCAGCTTGTGGGTGCCCTCCTCGGTGCGACGGGCACCGACGACCTGCTGGGCGCGGCCGGTCTCGAGGATGTCGATGAGCTCGGGGATCCGCTCGTTGGGGTAGGTCATGTCGGCGTCGGTCCACACGACGTACTTGCCGTAGGCCTCCTGGCTGCCGATCCGCCGTGCCGTGCCCGAGCCGCGGTTGACCGGGAACCGCATCAGGCGGACGAACGGCCGACCCTCCACCGCGTCACCCGTGCCGTCGGTGGACCCGTCGTCGATGACGAGGATCTCGAAGGAGTAGGGGCTCTCCTTCATCGCCGCGGTGATGCGGTCGACCTCCTGGCCGATGTGGCCGACCTCGTTGAGGGCGGGAAGGACAACGGTGACGTCGAGGTCGGTCACGGGGGGAGTCTGCTCGTTCATGGCGGATCGGATGGTACGACGCGGCGCCAAGGGCACACGCTGGCCGGCCGGTCGCACGGCCGCCTACGCTGCGCGGTGATGACCACCTCCTCCTCCCACAGCCGTGCCACCGTCGCCGTGTCGGCTGGACGCCCGGACCGCGTCCCCGGCAACCCGCTGTCCGCGCCCCCCGAGTTCGCCTCGGTCCGCCACGCCTCCACCCCGTCGGAGTACGGCCGCTACACCAACGCCTCCTTCGACGCGGTGGAGGACGCCATCGGCGCGCTCGAAGGCGGCACGGCCGTCGTGTTCGCCTCGGGCATGGCCGCGATCTCGGCGCTGGTCGAGGTGGCCGTCAGGGGACGGCCCGGCCTCGTCCAGCCCCTCGACGGCTACCACGGGACCCGGTCGCTGCTGGACGCCACGACCGGACTGCTGACGAGCTCCGTCGACGTGGCCAACACCGCCGCCTTCCTCGACGCCCTGCCCACCGGGGGCGTCGCCTGGGTCGAGAGCCCCACCAACCCGCTGATCACCGTCGCCGACCTCGCGGCGCTGGCCGACGGCGTCGCCGCGAAGGACGGGATGCTGGTGGTCGACTCCACCGCCGCCTCGCCGGTCGTGCAGCGCCCGCTGGAGCTGGGCGCCGACGTGGTCGTGCACTCGGTGACCAAGTTCCTCGCGGGCCACTCCGACCTGCTGATGGGCGCGGTCGTCACCCGCAACGAGCAGCTGGTCGAGGCGCTCCGGGCCCATCGCGGCCTGCACGGCGCCATCCCCGGCCCCATGGACTGCTTCCTCGCCCTGCGGGGCATCCGCACCCTCGACGTGCGCGTGCAGCGTGGCCAGGCCAACGCGCTGGAGCTGGCCCGCCGGCTGGACGACCACCCGCTGGTGCAGCGCGTCCACTACCCCGGCCTGCCGAGCGACCCCGGCCACGAGGTCGCCAGCCGGCAGATGGACGGCTACGGCGCGCTGCTGTCGTTCGTCCTGCCGACCGCGGAGGCCGCCGACACCGTCTGCGCCGCCGCCGAGCTGATCGTGTACGCCACCAGCCTCGGCGGGGTCGAGTCGTCGATGGAGCGGCGCAACCGCCAGCCCGGTGAGGAGGCGACCCACCCCGGCCTGATCCGACTGAGCGTGGGGATCGAGGACGTCGAGGACCTGTGGACCGACCTGTCCGCCGGGCTCGACGCCGCAGGGGGCACCACCCGATGACCGTGGAGGAGCTGCGCGCGGCGATGGAGGCGGCGTTCACCGGCGACCCCGACGACGCGGCGGAGCTGTTCGCCGACGACGCCGTGCTGGTCGACATCGCGGGCGAACCCCCGGTGGAGGGGCAGGACGCCATCCTCCAGCACTTCCTCGCCTACGGCGGACGACGGGAGGTCGCCGCGGTCCACGACGCCTGGATCGCCGGGGACCGGGGCGCGTTGTCCTGGACGGTGTGGTTCCGCGCGGACGCCCACGCCTACGGCCAGCACGGCCGGGCGCTGCTGACCTTCGACGCCGCGGCCGAGGACGGCGGCCTGATCAGCCGCTGGGACGGTGTGTGGGTCGAACGCGACGCCGACCTGACCCCCTGGGGTGGCGACTAACGGTCCTCGGGATCGCCCTGACCGGGCAGGTCGCGGGCGACGACCTTGCCGGTGGGGTTGCGGGGCAGCTCGTCGAGGAACGTCACGTCACGGGGGACGCTGAAGTTGGCGAGGTTGGCCTTGACGTGGGCGCGGAGCTCGTCGGGGTCAGGCGGCGAGTCGGGATCCGCGGGGACGACGAATGCCGCGAGGCGCTGCCCGAACTCCTCGTCGTCCACCCCGATGACGGTCGCCTCGATGATGTCGTCGCGGTGGGCGAGCAGGTCCTCGACCTCCTTGGGGAAGACGTTCTCGCCGCCGGAGACGATCATGTCGTCGTCCCTGCCGGAGACGTACAGGCGTCCCTCGGCGTCCAGCGAGCCGACGTCACCGGTGGCCATCAGCCCGTCGATCGACTCCTTGCCGGCGACGTCGCCGGTGTATCCCTCGAACAGCAGGTCGTTGCCGACGAAGATGCGCCCGACTTCACCCGCCGGCACCGGGCGCCCCTCGTCGTCGAGCACCCGGAGGGCCGTGCCGAGCGGGGGCTTGCCGGCCGTGCCGGGCGCCGCGCGAAGGTCCTCGGGGGTGGCGATCGTGGCCCAGCTGACCTCGGTCGAGCCGTAGAGGTTGTAGAGGGTCGGCCCGAAGGCCTCCATCCACTTCGTGGCCAGCGGCCCGGGCAGGGCCGAGCCGCTGCTCGCGACGATCCTGAGGTGGACCAGATCGCGTTCGGGCCGTTCCTCGGGCGCCAGCTCGAGGATGCGTTGCAGCATCACGGGCACCGCGGCCATCACCGTGCAGCCGTGGGCGGACAGGTCCGCCAGCGCCTGCGCCGGCTCGAACCGGCGGCGGAGCACCACCGTGGAGCGCATCGCAGCGGCGATCTGCAGGTTCGCCAGCCCCCAGGTGTGGAACAGCGGGGGCAGGACGAGGGTGGACTCGTCGGCCCGCACCGGGATGCGGGAGAGGATCGCGGCCAGGGCTGCGGGACCGCCGGAGGAGGGACGCTGCGCCCCCTTCGGCGCACCGGTCGTGCCGGAGGTCATCACGACCGTGCGGCCGTGCTCGGCGGGCTTGGGTGGTTGGGGTCGGCCGACGCCGGCGGCGACCAGGGCAGGGGTGGTCCACCCGTCGTGCCCGTCGGGCCCGGTCCCGCACAGGACACGGGGGACGTCGGCGTCGACCTCATCGAGCCTGTCGACCAGGTCGGCGTCGACGATCAGGACCTCGATGCCCTGCTGCTCGGCCACGACGGACGCTTGGGCGGGACTCATCCCTGTGTTGAGGAGGATGACGTGGGCACCGATCCGGCCGCAGGCCAGCAGCGCCTCCACGAAACCGGCGTGGTTGCGGGCCAGCAGGCCGACGGTCGACCCGGCGGTCACGTCCAGCTCGGCCGACAGCGCCGCGGCGAGCGCAGCGGCGCGGTGGTCCAGCTCGGCGAAGGTCAGCATGCCGTGGTCGTCGACGATGGCGGGACGATCACCGACGGCAGCGGCGGCCCCGGCGTAGAGGCCCGCGATCGTCGTGCCGTGGCGCAGCAGGGCGGGGAGGATCGGCGCGCCGCGATGCAGGCCGACGGGCACGATGCCCGACCTGGCGATGGTCAGGGCCATCCGTGCGCACTTCATCCCGCCGCCGACCACGCCGGCGGCGTGCTCACCCAACCGTCCCAGTGATCGCTGCATGGGTCGCAGTGAAGCACACCGGTGGAGCTCGACCCACCTCCTCGGAACGCGGTCGGTCGGGTCGCGGACGTTTGGTGGCCTGTGGCGTCGTCGGCTAGGCGCCGGCCACCTCGGCCGCGGTGTGGCCGTTCTGCACCCGGACGTCGACCTCCGCCTGGTCCAGCGGGCCGGGGGCCACCACGATCGCGGTGACCGGCACGTCGTACTGGCGCCGCAGGGCGGTCGGCACATCGGCCCGGAGCCACCGGGAGAGCGTGTGGTCCAGCGTGCACAGGACGATCTCGTCGATGGGTTCGGTGGTCATCACGCCGGCTGCGGCACGCAACGGGTTGGCGTCGCCGATCTGCCCGTGCGCCACGATGCCCACGTCGGTCAGCATGCTGACGGCTCGACGGAGCCGGAAACGGGCCTGGGCCAGACCGGCGTCGTCGGTCCGGGCGTCGAGCCCGTCCTCCGCCGCCGCCGGTCGACCCGCGCCGGGCGCACTCGCCAGGTGCTCCGACGGAGTGGCAGGAACGACCACGAACACGCTGACGCGTTCGTGGGCCCGCAAGCGTGCATGCATCGTCGCCATGACCGCCTCGGACCCGAGCGTCTGGTTGGCGATGAGAAGGATGCGGTGCACGCCGTCGTCGGCCGCGAACTGGCGATACAGCGGGCGCGCCTCGTGGGCTCCCGGGTAGGCCAGCACCTCCAGCACCTCGCCAGGCACGCGGTGATCGTGTGCCATGTGGTCCGCGAGCTCGGCCCTGTTGGTGAAGCGCAGCGGACAGCGGATACAGGTGTGAACGGTCATCGACGACCTCCTCCATCCCGACTGTCCCCCGATGGAGGTGCTCCCGTCAAGGCCGGGGTCGGTTCACCCGGCGTGCGCGAGCCGCCTCGGCGCCCCCGCGGGGCAGCGCGTCCTCGTCGTCGTAGCGGCCGACGAGCTCGCGACCGATCCAGGCCAGCTGGTCACGGACACCCGGAGGGCCGACCACCTCCAACCACTCGACCAACCCGGCGAGCTCGCCGGCGAGGGCGTACTCGTTGTGGCCTCGGACGACGACCTCGACGCGGCCGTCGTCGCCGGCCCGTCCCACCTCGAGCCGGTCGCCGAGGACCATGCGCAGCAGCCCCATGCCGTCGGGAACGCACCGCGCCCGGACCTCCAGCGGCGTGCGCCGGCGTTCGACCTCGTCGGCGACCTCGCGCCAGCTCGCCGCCAGGTCGAACCCCTCGGGGCGGTCCACGGGATCCTCGGTCGGTTCGACTGCCGAGATCCGGTCGATCCGGAAGGTCCGCCGGCCGGCGTCGGTGATCGCGATCAGGTACCAGACGTGGCCCTTGGCCACGATGCCCATCGGGTGCAGCGTCCGCTGCGTCTCCACGCCCTCGCGATCGACGTAGCCGACGTGCACCTGGACCCCACGGATCACCGCGTCCTGCAGGTCGTCGAGGAAGCGGGGCGGGTGATGGGCGAGCGGGCTCTGCCCCCACCGTTGGGGATCCACCAGCAAGGACGCCGCAGCGGCCTCGGCCTGTTCCCGGAAGGGTTCCGGCAGGGCGGTCACCAGCTTTCGCAACGCCGCCGACACGTCGGGGGTGGCGTCGGAGGCCTGCGCGGCGGCGAGGAACAGGGCGCGAACCTCACCCGCCGTGAACCCGGTGAGGTCGGTGCGGGCACCACCGACCAGGCGCCAGCCGCCGCCCCGTCCACGCACGGAGTAGAGGGGCACCCCGGCGAGGAGCAGGGCCTCCAGATCGCGCCGGGCCGTGCGCTCCGACACCTCCAGCTCCTCCGCGACCTGGGCAGCGGTGACCTGCCCCCGTCGCTGCAGCAGCAGGAGGATGGCCACCAGTCGGTCGACTCTCATCGCAGTCCAGATTCTCGTGCAAACCGGACACGAGGGTGGCCGGTTTCGGGGGGCAGGGTGGCGCCATGATCGATACACACACCGTTCCGACCCCAACCATCGTCCACGTCAACGGCATCGACCTCGAGGTCGTCGAGGCTGGCGACCCCGCCGGCGAACCCGTCGTGCTCCTCCACGGCTGGCCCGAGCACGCGTTCTCGTGGCGCCACCAGATCGCCCCGCTGGCCGCCGCCGGCCACCACGTGATCGTGCCCAACCAGCGTGGCTACGGCCGCTCGTCCCGCCCGCCCGAGGTGACCGACTACGACCTCTCCCACCTCTCCGGCGACGTCGTGGGGTTGCTGGACCACTACGGCCACGACGACGCGGTCCTCGTCGGCCACGACTGGGGCGCCAACGTCGCCTGGGGCACCACGCTGCTGCACCCCGAGCGGATCAGCCGGGTGGCCGCGCTCAGCCTGCCCTACCAGCCGCGCGGAGACGTCCCCTGGATCGAGTGGATGGAGGCGACGTTCGGCGACGACTTCTACTTCGTGCACTTCAACCGGCAGCCGGGCGTGGCCGACGCGGTGCTGGACGCCAACGTCGAGCAGTTCCTGCGCAACCTGTACCGCACGGACCTGCCGCCTCCCGCCGCGCCCGAACCGGGGAACATGATGGTCAACCTGGCCCTGGCGGAGGCACCGCTGGGTCGGCCGGTCCTGACCGACGACGAGCTCGCGGTGTTCGTCGAGGCGTTCGAGGCCACCGGGTTCGGGCCCAGCATCAGCTGGTACCGCAACCTCGACCGGAACTGGCACCTGCTGGCCGACGTCGACCCGGTCATCACCCAGCCGGCCCTGATGGTCTACGGCAGCCGCGACATGATCGGGCGCAACGAGGCGCTGACATCGTTCGTGCCGAACGTGGAGGTGGTCGAGCTGGACGCCGGGCACTGGATCCAGCAGGAACAGCCGGAGGAGACCACCCGAACATTGCTGCGCTGGCTCGGCCGGTGACCTCGACGATCCCCGGGGGCTCCGCCCCCAGACCCCCGGGGATCGCGCACTCGGGCCAACCCGAAAGGCGCTCCGCGCCACGGGTTGTTGCCTCCTACGCGATGCTCACCCGGGGGCTCCGCCCCCAGACCCCCGGGATCGCGCACTCG
>NZ_PGDQ01000023.1 GCF_003073135.1 Euzebya rosea | reverse complement strand
CCCGGAGGTCGACCCGACGCTGCTGCTGCCCTGGCTGGCCCGCCCCGACGTTGCGATGCTGCTGACCCCAGCCGACCGGCTGGATCCCGGCGTCGCCGAGCGCCTGGCCGGCCATGGCGGGACCGTCCACACCCTCGGCCTCGCGGACGCGGTCGACGCGGCCGTCCGCGAGGGCAACGACGGCGACCGCATCCCGACCGACCCGCGGGCGCAGGCCGAGTGGCTGTCCGACCGCGGCGTCGCCGGCCCGGCCGTCCTCGCCCACGACGGCCCGGACCACCTCCTGGCCGCCCTCCCCCTCGCCCGCGATGCCCGTGCCCTGCCCCTGCCCGCCGTCGCCGGTGCCCTGCCCGACTGGGCGGAGGACGTGGCCGCCAGCTGGCGCCTCCCCGGCGGCGCCACGGTCGCCGGCTGGACCGCCGGCGTCGCCCCCTCCCTCCTCACCGACCTCGCCATCCCGACGTACTGGTCGCGGCGGGAGTAGCTGGGCTGGTTGGTCCGTGCGCGTTCGACTTCCCCTGGGGCTGTCCATCGCGCACGCCCTCGGCCGGTGTGTGGCATCCACGCTGCCCGGGGGCGTGCATCGCACACGAGGCCCCACCCCGGGGGTGCTTGACCACCCCCAGAGGTGTCCATCGCACACACCGGCTCGACCACGGGCGGCCGGACGCCACGCCGGGCGACGACGCGCGTCGGCACCTCGGCGGCCCCGGCACACGGTCGGTGTGCGCGTTCGCCCTCGCCTGGAGGCGTCCATCGCACCCGCCCTCGGCCGGTGTGTGGCATCCACGCTGCCAGGGGGCGTGCATCGCACACGCGGTCTCACCCCGGGTGCGGCCGACCACCCCAAGAGGCGCCCATCGCACACACCACCCCGACCACGGCCACGGAGCCGCCACCATGTGACCGCACAGACCGGACACACCGGCTGCGTAGGGAGGGGGCGGGAACCCGCCCTACGCATGGTGTGTCGAGGTAGGTCTGCGTACCGGCTCCGGGACGGCACGCGCGGAACCACGGCCTGTCCCCGGAGACGGCGACTACGTTAGCAGCACCACCCGGGTGGCCCACAAGGACCAGTCAGCCACCATCCGGGCGGCGTCCGCGCCGGTTCGGCCAGCTGCCGGGTTGCCCCGGGCCCTCCAACACGCCAGACTGTCCCCATGCAGCGTTGCATGGTTGGGTATGCCCTCGGCCGGTACCTCGTACCGTTCCGGGCGTCTGACCCGTGCGCGGCCGCGTGAGCGAACTGCAGCAACCACACACGGATTCGGACGCGACCTCCCTGCTGGGAGGTCGTAGTCGTTTCGGCAGAACACAGAACGAGGAAGGGACAGCAGCCACATGGAGATGACCGGCGCACAGGCAGTCATCCGTTCGCTGGAGCTGGCCGGCGTGGAGGTGGTCTTCGGCCACCCGGGCGGCGCGATCCTGCCTGCCTACGACCCCATGCTCGAATCGCCCATCCGCCACGTGCTCGCCCGCCACGAGCAGGGCGCAGGGCACATGGCCGAGGGGTACGCCCACGCCACGGGACGGGTAGGCGTGTGCATCGCCACCTCCGGCCCCGGTGGCACCAACCTCGTGACCCCCCTCGCCGACGCGATGATGGACTCCATCCCGATCGTGGCCATCACCGGCCAGGTCGCGACCAGCGCCGTGGGTGGTGACGCCTTCCAGGAGGCCGACATCACCGGCATCACCATGCCGGTCACCAAGCACAACGAGATGGTCGCCACCGCCGACCGCATCCCCGGTGCGATCGCCGAGGCGTTCCACATCGCCTCCACCGGCCGCAAGGGCCCTGTCCTCATCGACATCCCCAAGGACGTCCTGGCCCAGACGCTGACCTCCTTCGACTACCCCGAGCGGGTCACGCTGCCCGGCTACAAGCCGACGGTCCGCGGTCACTCCAAGATGGTCCGCGAGGCCGTCGACGTGATCCTCGCCGCCGAGCGTCCGGTCATCTACGCCGGCGGTGGCATCGTCGCCTCCGGCGCCCACGAGGTGCTGAAGACCCTCGCCGAGACCCTCGAGCTGCCCGTCGTGACGACGCTGATGGCCCGGGGTGCGTTCCCCGACAGCCACCCCCAGCACCTCGGCATGCCCGGCATGCACGGCCACTGGACCGCTGTGACCGCGCTGCAGCGGGCCGACCTGCTGATCGGCCTCGGTACCCGCTTCGACGACCGCGTCACCGGCAAGCTCGACGCCTTCGCGCCGAACGCCAAGGTCGTGCACGTCGACGTCGACCCGGCCGAGATCGGCAAGAACAAGGCCGTCGACGTCCCGATCGTCGGCGACGTCGGCACGGTCATGGGCCAGATGCTGGAGGTCCTGCAGTCCCGCCTCGGCGACGGCGTCGAGCAGGCCGACACCTCCGCGTGGTGGGACCAGCTGCGCACGTGGCTCGCGGACCACCCGCTGCGCCACGAGCAGGAGCCCGACGGCCCGCTCAAGCCCCAGACGGTCGTGCGGGCCATCGACGCCCGCCGGGCCGAGGACTCCATCATCGTCACCGGCGTCGGCCAGCACCAGATGTGGGCCTCCCAGCTGATCCACTACGAGACGCCCCGCAACTGGATCAACTCCGGTGGCCTCGGCACGATGGGCTTCTGCGTCCCCGCATCGATCGGCGCCAAGGTCGGTCGGCCGGAGGCGCAGGTCATCGCCGTCGACGGTGACGGGTCGTTCCAGATGACCCTGCAGGAGCTCGCCACCGCCAGCACCGAGCGCATCCCCGTGATCTTCGCGGTCCTCAACAACGGCGTGCTCGGCATGGTCCGCCAGTGGCAGGAGCTGTTCTACGACCGCCGCTTCAGCCAGATCGACCTGGGCCAGGACGTGCCCGACCTCGTCAAGCTGGCCGACGCCATGGGTGCGGTGGGCTTCCGCTGCGAGAAGGCCGAGGACGTCGACGCGACCCTGGAGAAGGCGTTCGCGGTCAAGGACACGCCCGTCCTGATCGACTTCCGGGTGGACCCGGAGGAGAAGGTCTTCCCGATGGTCCCGGCCGGCCAGTCCAACGACACCATCATCGAGAACATGGACGAGTGGTGGGCGCGCAAGGCGGCCGCCGAACGCGGTGAGGGCGAGGACCTCACCTCCGCCGGCCCGCCCAGCTAGGCCGTCCCGCCAGCCCCGCCCCGGGACTGGCCAAGCCAGCGGCAGCACGGCACGCACCACGCAGGAGCACAGCACACATGGCCAAGCACACCCTCAGCGTCCTCGTCGAGAACCGGCCGGGCGTCCTCGCCCGGGTCGCCGGGCTGTTCTCGCGGCGCGGCTTCAACATCGACTCGCTCGCCGTCGGTGAGACCGAGGTCGACAACGTCTCGCGCATGACGATCGTCGTCGACGCCGCCGCCCAACCGCTGGAGCAGGTGACCAAGCAGCTCAACAAGCTGGTCAACGTCCTCAAGATCGTCGAGCTCGACGACAGCGCCACCGTCAGCCGCGAGCTGTGGCTGGTCAAGGTCGGCGCCAGCCCCGACGTACGGGCGCAGGTCATCGAGATCGCCAGCGTCTTCCGCGCCAGCGTCGTCGACGTCGACCACGACGCCGTGGTGGTCGAGGCGACCGGATCCACCGAGAAGCTGGAGGCCATGGTGCGGCTGCTGTCGCCCTACGGCATCCGCGAGCTCGTCCGGTCCGGCACGATCGCCGTCGGCCGCGGCGCCAAGTCCATCACCGAGGGTCGGGCGCTGCGCCTCGAGCGCGCCGGCTAGGCCCGCCAGACCCACGTCCCCTCGTTCCCACCACTCCCGCACGACCCGAAGGAACAGCGCAATGCCCGCAACGATGTACTACGACGACGCCGCCGACCTCGGCCTGCTCCAGGGCAAGACCGTGGCGATCATCGGCTACGGCTCCCAGGGCCACGCCCACGCCCGCAACCTCGCCGACAGCGGCGTGCAGGTCGTCGTCGGCCTGTACGAGGGCTCCTCCAGCCGCCAGGCCGCCAGCGAGGCGGGCCTCGAGGTCGCCAGCGTGGCCGACGCCGCCAAGCAGGCCGACATCATCATGATCCTGGTGCCGGACCAGACCCAGGCCAAGCTCTACACCGAGGAGATCGCCCCCGGCCTGGAGGCCGGCAACGCGCTGTTCTTCGCGCACGGCTTCAACATCCACTTCGCCCAGATCGAGCCGCCGGCCGACGTCGACGTCTGCATGGTCGCCCCCAAGGGCCCGGGCCACATGGTCCGTCGGGTCTACACCGAGGGTGCCGGCGTGCCCTGCATCTTCGCGGTGCACCAGGACGCCACCGGCAAGGCCAAGGACCTGGCGCTGGCCTACGCCAAGGGCGTCGGCGGCACCCGCGCCGGTGTGATCGAGACCACCTTCGAGGAGGAGACCGAGACCGACCTGTTCGGTGAGCAGGCCGTCCTCTGCGGTGGCGCCTCCGCGCTGGTCCAGACCGGGTTCGAGGTGCTGGTGGAGGCCGGTTACCAGCCCGAGATCGCCTACTTCGAGTGCCTCCACGAGCTGAAGCTCATCGTGGACCTCATGTACGAGGGTGGCCTGGCGGGCATGCGGTACTCCGTGTCGGAGACCGCCGAGTACGGCGACTACGTGTCCGGCCCGGTCGTCATCGACGCCGACACCAAGGAGCGCATGCGCGGCATCCTCGGTCGCATCCAGTCCGGCGAGTTCGCCCGCGACTTCATCCTGGAGAACCAGGCCAACCAGGCCTCGTTCAAGGCGATGCGTCGCCGCAACGCCGAGCACCAGATCGAGAAGGTCGGCCAGGAGCTCCGCGGCATGATGAGCTGGCTGGAGAGCTGATCGTCACTCGCTGAACGCACGGCGGCGCCCCACGGGGTGCCGCCGTCGTCGTCGTGTGGTCGAGTCCCGTGACGCGGGTTGCGGAGAGGGGGAGTCAGGCCACCGGGCGGCGCGGCAGGTCCGCGGAGTGCACGGCACGGGAGTACCAGAAGCCCTGCAGGCGGTCACAGCCCATGTCGGCCAGGACCTGTCCCTGCTCGGGGGTCTCCACGCCCTCCGCGACGGTGGACAGGCCCAGCTCGTGGGCCAGGTCGATGGTCGCGGCGACGATCGCGCGGTCGTGTCGTGAGCTCAGCATCCCGCGTACGAAGGAGTGGTCGATCTTGACGACGTCGACGGCGAAGCGGCGGAGGTAGGTCAGCGAGGCGTAGCCCGTCCCGAAGTCGTCCAGCGCCACCCGGACACCTTGTCGCCGCAGCACCTGCAGCGCCTCGTCCACGCCGTTGCCCGCGTCGATGAGCGCTCGCTCGGTCAGCTCCAGGCACAGCCGTTCGGGTGGCAGGCCGCTCGTGTCCAGCATCGAGACGACGAAGGGCACGAGGTCGGGGTCGGCCAGCTGTCGGGACGACATGTTGACGTTGACCGTCAGCTCGCCCTCCATGTCGGCAGCGGTGCGGCAGGCGGTGGACAGGACCAGGCGATCGATGTCGATGATGAGGCCGCTGTCCTCGGCGACGTCGATGAACTCGGCGGGAAGCAGCAGCTGGTGGTCGCGCTGCCAGCGGACCAGCGCCTCCACCGCGACGGTGTCACCGGCCACCGCGTCCACGATCGGCTGGTACTGCACCACGAGCTCGTCGTCGCGCAGCGCCGTGCGCAGGCGACGTTCGAGGTGGAACCGACGGCTGACCGCGGTGGTCAGGCCGTGGCGGTACATGCTGACGGAGTCACGGCCCGCATCCTTCGCCGCGTACATGGCCAGGTCGGCCCGGCGCAGCAGGTCGTGGGCGCTCGCGTCCTCGCCAGCCAGGACCACCCCGACGGAGCAGGTGATCACGACCTCGTCGTCGTCGACGACCATCGGTCGGCTCACGTCGCGGCAGACGCGGTCGGCGATCGCAAGGGCCTCGAGCTCGCCGAGGACGCCGTCGCACAGCACGACGAACTCGTCACCCCCCATGCGCGCCACCGTGTCGCCGGGACGGAGCCCGTCCTGCAGCCGGTCGGCGATGCACTGCAGGAGCCGGTCGCCGACGTCGTGGCCACGGCTGTCGTTGATGAGCTTGAAGCGGTCGAGGTCGAGGAACAGCAGCGCCACCCGGGCGTGCTGCTGCCCGGGACGGTCGAGGGCCTGGCCGAGTCGGACGTTCAGCAGTCGTCGGTTCGGCAGCCCGGTCAGGTGGTCGCTGGTCGCCAGCCGGGCCATCTCGTCCTCGTCGCGCTTGCGGTCGGTGATGTCGTTGACCGTCACGACGGCGCCCAGCACCGAGCCGTCCTCGGCCAGCATGCGACGGGCGCTGGTGAGGTGGGTCCGCAGGTCGCCGTCGGCACGGGTCAGGGTGAACTCCTCGTTGACCAGGACCTCGCCGGCGAGCGCGCGGTGCAGCGGCAGCTCCTCCGGCTCGAAGGGTCGGCCGTCGGCGTGGCGCGGCCACAGGTCACACGGCCAGGTGTCGGGCATGGTCGCCGCGTCGGCCTGCCCGGAGAACTGCATCCATGCTGCGGGGTTGAACAGGGTGACCCGACCGCTGGCGTCGCAGGCCATCAGGCCGACCTCCACGTCGGTCACCGCGGCTTCGATGAAGGCCGTGTGCCGGTGCAGGTCGTGCTGCAGCCTGCGGCGCTGATCGATGTCCTGGACCTGCAGGACCAGCGTGTCGGGCCGGCCGAGGTCGTCGGTCATGACCATGCCGCTGAGCAGGCCCCAGACCATCGTGCCGTCGGCCCGCAGCAGCGGTCGTTCCACCGCCACTCGGGTCCGTCCGGACCGTTCGGCCACCACGAGGAGGTCCTCGCCGCGGCCGGTGAGGTCGTCGCCCGGTGGGGTGATGTCGGCGCAGCGCAGCGTCTCGCACTCCTGGACGGTGCGCTGCAGGAACGTCGCCAGCTGTGGGTTGACGACGAGGAACCGGCCGCGCTGGTCGTCGCGCAGGTCGATCACGGCCATGCCGACCGGTCCGTTGGCGAAGACCGCCTGGACCACGTTGGCCAGCTCGTCGCGTTCACGTGCGCTGACGGCGACGTTGGAGGCGAGGCGGCGACGGTCGACCACTGCGAGCCCCGCCGAGCCCGCTGCAGCGAGCAGGGCTGCTGCGGCCACGGACGTGCCACCGGGGTCGACCAGCGCCCACCCGGCGGCCACCGCGGCCACGACGGCGAGCGGAAGCAGCACGACACGCCAGCGGGCCGGAAGCGCAAGTGGGGTCACCTGTCGAGCCTGACCGTCGGAACGCGGATCCGACATGGCACGCCGTGGCCATTTTCTGCCTACGTCATGTCCGTACGTACCCGCTGGTGACCCGCAGCAGGTCCTCCAGCGGCATGGGGCGGCCGAGCAGGTAGCCCTGCAGGTGGTCGCAGCCGAACGCCGTCAGCGCCTCGGCCTGTGCGACCGTCTCGACCCCCTCCGCGACGGTCTGGATGGACAGTCGCTCGGCGAGGAGTACCGTGCCCTGGACGATCGCGGCGTCCTCGGGGCTGGCGAGCACGTCGTCGACGAAGCTGCGGTCGATCTTGATCCGCGTCACCGGGAACCGTCGCAGGTAGTTGAGCGAGGCGTACCCGGTCCCGAAGTCGTCGAGGGCCAGGTGCACGCCCCGGTCGAACAGGGTGTGGAGCATCGCGTCGGTCACCGCCGACACGCCGATCAGCGTGGTCTCCGTCAGCTCGACGCACAGGCGGTCGGCGGGCACGCCGTGACGCGTCAACACGGCGTCGATGCGCTCGACGAGGTCCGGCAGGGCCAGCGTGCCGGCGCTGAAGTTCACGCCGATTCGGTTCGGCGATCCCGGCATCGCCAGCGCGGCGCACACCCGATCGAGCACGAACAGGTCGATGTCGACCACCAGGCCGGTCTGCTCGGCCAGCGGGATGAACTCGTCGGGTGGGATCGTGCGGTCGCCGTCGTGCCAGCGCACCAGCGCCTCGGCGCCGGTGATGCGCCGGTCGCCTGCCTCCACGATCGGTTGGAACGCCACCGTCAGTGCGTCGGTGCGCAACGCCTCGCGCAGCCGCCGCTCGAGGTCGTAGCGCTCGGCCGCCCGAGTCCCCAGGCCGGTCTCGTAGACACGGACCGCGGTGCCCTCGGTGCGCTTGGCCTCGTACATGGCGAGGTCGGCGAACCGCAGCACGTCGTCGACGCTGTCGGTCTCCTGCGGCATGACCACACCGATGCTGATCCCCGCCCCGACGAGCAGCAGGTCCTCGGTGGCGACGATCGGGCGGACCACCTCGCTCGCCGTGGTCGCCAGCTGGTGGGCGGCCGCCGCGTCGGGGCAGTGACGGCACAGCAGCACGAACTCGTCGCCGCCCACGCGGGCGACCACGTCGCCGTCGTGGGACGCCCGGGTCAGGGCCCTCGCCACGTCGACGAGCATGCGGTCGCCACGGTGGTGGCCGGCGGTGTCGTTGACGGCCTTGAAGCGGTCGAGGTCCATGAAGAGGACCGTGGCCGGTGCCCCTCCCGCTCGTTGTTCGTCCAGGGCCGTGTCCAGCTCGATCCCCAGGCGTCGGCGGTTGGCCAGCCCGGTCAGGTGGTCGTGCATCGCAAGCCGCGTCATGCGGGTCTCCGCGGCGACCATCTCGGTGACGTCGTGGATGGCGATGACGCCGCCGACCCGGTCCTCGTGCACGCTGATCGGCTGGCCGCTGAATGACCAGACCGAGCTGGTACCGGGCTGGGCGTGGTGCTGGCGGTGCACGAACTCACCCGCCATGACACGTGCCAGCGGGGTCCCCTGGAGGGCGATCGGCAGGCCGTCGGGACCACGGGCGGCGTTCCATTCCTCCTTGGCTGCCTCTGCCGTCGACACCCCGAACATGTCCGCCGAGGTGTCGTTGCTGACCACGACGTTGCCGTCGGCGTCGCAGGCGATGATGCCGACGTCGAGGTTCTGCACGATCGCGTCCAGGTAGGAGGCGTAGCGATCCCTCGACTCCGTCACCGTGACCACCGAGGAGGCGAGCCGTCGCCTCGTCCGCTGGCCGACCCCGATGAGGAGGGCTGCCATGACGGCCAGGGACAGGCCGGCGAGGAGGGTCGGGACGTCGAGGCCGAAGTGTCCGTCGGTCAGGGTGACCTGCCACCGTCGCCCCAGCAGGTCCAGGGACGTCCTCCCGTGGACGAGGTCGTCGCTGTCAGCGGGGGGTTCGCCGAAGACGGGGATGCCGTTGTCGGTGATCGCCAGCCCACCGGGCAGCTCGCCGGTCGTCGCGATCAGGTCGGCGAGCCGGACGCTCGTGCCGACCCAGCCGATGTGGGTGCCGGTGGCCGACACGACCGGGCCGAAGATCTCCAGGGTCGGCCCGTCGTCGTCGGCGAGGGGAGGCGTCATCAGCACCTCCTGGCGTTCCCGGACGTCGGCGAGGATGGTGGCCCGTTCGGGATCGGCGTCCAGCCGTTCGCCGTGGCGTCCGGTGCCGCCGGACTCCGCCCACAGGACCGTGGGGTAGACGCGGTACGGCCCGTCGGCCACCTCGAAGGTCGGGAGGCTGAGCCGTCGCCGTGCGACGTACTGGGAGAGGAGGTCGCGATCGACTCGGGCCACGTACATCAGCCCCTGCGTCAGCTGGCCGTGGCGCTGCTGAGCGCCGGACGTGGCCAGGAACTGCTGGAGGTCCTCGTCGGTGACCCCGGCGGCGTCGTGGCGGAGGCGGCTGTAGTGCGCAGACGCCCCGGCGACCAGGCCGCCCGTGGTGTCGACCCTGGCCTGGAGGATGCCCGACCACTCCGCGAGTGTTCGCTCGACGCGGCTCTGCCGTCGGGTGACGTCGACCTGCTCGGCGATGGCGATGCTTGCCAGGATCCCCACCAGCAGCACCACAACGGGCGCCGCAACGACACGGAAGGCTGCACGCCTTCTGCTCCGCCGTGACGAGCCCGTCTGGTCCATGCATGAACACCGGTCGGCAGCGAGACTGCCAACCGTAGTGCGCGCGCCCCTTTTTCCCGTCGTGGTCGTTGGATTCGTGCTGTGCCTCGTCCTCGGCGCGACGGCCTGCGTCGCCCGAACGGGCAAGGGGACGGTCCTGCTCTCGCGGCCGCCGCTGGCCGCGGAGCCCGTCGACGGGCCGCCCGTGGCGGTCGAGCCCACGACGCCGGTGACCCCCTCACCCCCTCCGCAGCCGATCCTGACCATCGACTATCGCGTCGAGGTCCGCAGTCCGGACCCGGCCGTGGCCGACGCGCCCGCGGTGATCACCTCGGTGCTGGAGGACCCCCGCGGATGGCAGCAGGCGAACATCGACTTCCGGCAGTCGCCGGACGCCCCGTACACGATCCTGGTCGTGGAGGGGGAGGAGGCGCAGGCGTTGTGCCAGCCCTACGACGTCGGCGGGCGGTTCTCGTGCCAGAACGGCCCGCTGGTCGTGCTCAACGCCATCCGCTGGCGCGACGCCGTGCCGCACTGGCCGGGCGACGTGGCCAGCTACCGCACGATGCTGGTCAACCACGAGGTCGGCCACCTGCTGGGCATGCACCACATCCGCTGCACCGAGGAGGGGACGGTCGCGCCGGTCATGGAGCAGCAGAGCGGCACCCTGCGTGGATGCCTGGCCAACCCGTGGCCGACCCCGATCGAGCTGGCGCTCGCCGCCACACACCAGTTCGTGATCGCGCCCGCGCCGCTGGACGTGGCGTTCCCCCAGTGACCCACGATCGGGCGAGTTCGTACCGTTGGGGAATGGGAGGTCCGTGGCGACCCCCCTTATGTTGGTCATTCCCCCGAACCCGTCGAAAGTGAACCCCAGATGAAGGTCCTCGTCGCTGACGCCCTCAGCGAAGCCGGAGTCGACGTGCTGGCACAGCGCTTCGACGTCGACGTGCGCACCGGCATGTCCAAGGACGAGCTGATCGCCGCGATCGCCCCCTACGACGCGGTCGTGATCCGCTCGGCCACGTTCATCGACGCCGACGTCCTCGCGGCCGCCGACAACCTCAAGGTCGTCGCACGCGCCGGCATCGGGCTGGACAACGTCGACATCCCCGCAGCCACCGCGCGTGGCGTGCTGGTGTGCAACGCGCCGCAGTCCAACATCATCTCCGCCGCCGAGCATGCGGTGGCCCTGCTGCTGTCGATGGCCCGCCGGATCCCGGAGGCCGACGCCAGTCTCCGCGAGGGGCAGTGGCTGCGGTCGAAGCTGAAGGGCGTCGAGGTGGCCGGCAAGACCGTCGGTGTCCTCGGGCTCGGCCGGATCGGAACACTCGTGGCCCAGCGGCTGATGGCGTTCGGGGTGCACCTGATCGCCTACGACCCCTACGTGACGGCCGAGCGTGCCGCCCGTCTGGGTGTCGAGCTGGTCCCGACGGTGCTGGAGGTCTGCGAGCAGGCCGACATCATCACCATCCACCTGCCGAAGACGCCCGAGACGACGGGGATCATCTCCAAGTCCGAGCTGCTGGCGCTGGGCCCCAACGGCCTGCTGGTCAACGCCGCCCGCGGTGGGCTGGTCGACGAGGCCGCCCTGCACACCGCGCTGACGGAGGGCTGGATCCGGGGCGCCGCGCTGGACGTGTTCGACAACGAGCCGGTCGGCGACTCGCCGCTGCTCGGCCTGCCGAACCTCGTCGCCACCCCGCACCTGGGCGCGTCCACCGACGAGGCACAGGACAAGGCCGGGACGCAGGTCGCCGAGGCGGTGGCCCTGGCGCTGGACGGCGAGTTCGTCCCGTCGGCGGTCAACGTCGAGATCGGCGGGGGCATCCCCGAGGCGCTCAAGCCCTACATGCCGCTGGCCGAGACCCTCGGTCGCCTGTTCACCGCCCTCGGTGGTGGCAAGGAGATGACCGGCGAGGTGTGCGTGGAGTACCACGGCCGCATCGCCGAGGAGACCGTCGACGCGCTCAACCTGTCGGCGCTTCGCGGCCTGCTGGGCGACGTCGTGCACGAGCCCGTCACCTTCGTCAACGCGCCGCTGATCGCCAAGGAACGCGAGATGCAGCTGTCGACGCTGACCAGCACCGACAGCCAGGACTACGTCTCGACCGTGACGCTGCGAGCCGGTGACAACGTCGTCGCAGGGACCCTCGTCGGCCACGCCCACAAGCCGCGCCTGATCAAGGTGTGGGGCTTCGACGTGGACATGGAGCCCGCCGAGCACATGGCGTTCTTCCGCTACACCGACCGCCCCGGTGTCGTCGGTGTCGTCGGCGGCCGCCTGGGCGACGCCGGCGTCAACATCGCCTCCATGCAGGTCGGCCGCACCGACTCCGGTGGCGAGGCGCTGGTGGCGATGGCGGTGGACTCCGTCATCCCTGCCGACGTCCTCAGCGACATCGCCCAGGCCATCGACGCCACGGCCATCCGCGCGGTCAACCTGACCTAACCGGGGTCGGACGTTCGGCGTGGGGCCGGGACCAGCGTGGCCATCAGCACCGCAGCGATGGCCACGCTGACGGCGGACACGATCGCCATGGCGCCGATTCCGCCGAGCGCGAACAGCTGGGGGGCGACCAGCGCCCCGACGGCACGGCCGCCTGCCAGCACTCCGACCATGAGGCCGAGCAGCCGGTCCCGGCCGTCGCCGCCGAGCTCGGTGACCAGCGGGACCGACGCGACGATCGACACCTCGTAGCCGACGAACCAGACCACGACGGCGAGGATGGCCAGCGGCACGCTGCTGCCGACCGTCAGCAGGGTCAGGTAGGCCACCGTCGACAGGACGAGGGCGGCCCGGACGGCACGGTGCAACCCGATGCGGTCGCCCAGGGCCGTCACCCCACCCTCCCCGGTCAGCTCGGCGGCGACCACCAGCACCGTGAACGCGCCGATGGCACCGACGTCGAATCCGAGGTCGGCCTCCAGCCAGGCGCCGTAGACGACGAAGAGGCTCTCGGCGGCGAAGGAGAACAACGCGACGACGGCCAGCATCGCAACCCGTGGGCGGGTGAGGGCGAGCGTGGTCCGCTGCCGGGCCGGTGGCCGGTCGTTGCGCATCAGCACGGCCACGGCCAGCAGCCCGGCGACCACCAGGACGACGACGGGCACGAACTGGATCCGCCAGGACGTCCGCTGGATCAGCCAGCCGGACAGCGGCACGGTGGCCAGCAGCCCGCCGGCCCAGGTCAGCTCGGTGATCCCGAGCACCCGTCCGCGTTTCTCGTAGGGCACGCGGGCGCCGAACCACCCCTGCATCGGCACGTCGAACAACGGCTTGCCGAGCCCGACCAGGACGAAGCCGACCGCGGCGACCGCGACGGTGGGGGCCAGGCCGATGACGGTGCTGCCGATCGCGGTGGCCGCCAGCCCGCCGAGCATCACCGCCCGCCGGCCGGTCCGCTCGCCCAGCGACGCTGCGAGCGGCGCCATGGTGCCCACCAGGCTGCGGGCGGCGACAAGCACACCCATGACTGCGAGCGTGGTGCCGAGCCCCCGGGCGATCGCCGGCAGGAACGGGAACACCACGCGGATGCCGCCGTTGATGCCGAGGCGGGCGATGACGACGGCGACGAGCGCGAGGCGGACCTCGCGGGGCAGGCGCGGGGGCACGGCGGGGCGATCGGCCGTCCCGCCGGGGCGGCCGTCGGGGGTGGGGGTCACGACGTCAACCCCACAGCCTGCGAGCACGCGTCGCGAGGTCCCGCCGGGCCGCCGCGAGGTCCATGCCGAGGAGGTGCCCGTCGGTCACGATCGGGTCGCCGTTGACCAGCACGTGCCGGGCCCGACGGTCCGGGCCGAGCACGATCGCCTCGACCGGGTCGGGGATGTCGGCGACGTCCTCGCCCGGCCACACCACGAGGTCCGCGCGGGCGCCGACCGCCAGGCGGCCGATGTCGCGCCGGCCCAGGCAGGCGGCGCCGCCGAGGGTGCCCATTTCCAGGGCGTCCGCGGCCGAGAGGGCCGAGGGGTTCCCGGTGCCCTGCCGGGCCGACCAGAGGGCCTGCCGCAGCTCGGTCACGAGCGTGCCCTGCTCGTTGGAGGCCACCCCGTCCACCCCGAGTCCCACCGGGACACCGGCGTCGCGCAGCGCGGGCGTGCGGCAGAACCCCGCCGCGAGGCGGGCGTTGGAGGAGGGGCAGTGGGCCACACCTGCGCCGGCCCGTGCGAGGCGGGTGATCTCGGCGTCGTCGAAGTGGATGCCGTGGGCGTACCAGACGTCGGGCGCCACCCAGTCCCATCCGTCGAGCACGGCGAGGGGTCGTTTGCCGAAGCGGGCCAGGCAGTCCGCCTCCTCCTCCTTGGTCTCGGCCAGGTGGGTGTGCAGGCGCAGGCCGTGGCGGCGGGCGAGGTCGGCGGACTCCCGCATGAGCCGTTCGCTGACCGAGAAGGGGCTGCACGGCGCGACGGTCACGACGATCCGTTCGGCGTCGTGCCAGCGGCCGATGACCCGTTCGGTGGAGGCGAGGATGGCGTCGAGGTCCTCCACCACGTCGTCGGGGGGCAGCCCACCGCGGGACTCGCCGAGGTCCATCGAGCCACGGGCGAGGTGCAGCCGAGTACCGACCTCGAGGGTGGCGGTGGCCAGCGCGTCGAAGACGCTGTCGTCGCCTCGGGGGACCAGGTAGTGGTGGTCGGCAGCGGTGGTGCAGCCCGACAGCGCCAGCTCGGCCAGCCCGACCCGGGCGGCGGCCAGCACGTCCTCGACGTCCAGCCGCGCCCAGATCGGGTACAGCGTCGTCAGCCAGTCGAACAGGTTGCAGCCGGTCGCCCGCCCGCGGGTCATCCACTGGTAGAGGTGGTGATGGGTGTTGACCAGCCCGGCCGTCACGATGTCCCCGTCCACCCGCAGGACGGTGTCGCCCGCTTCCGCCTCGACGGTGCCGATCGCCTCGATCCAGCCGTCGCGCACGGCGATGTCCCCTGGATGGCGGGCGCCCCTGACGACCAGCCTGCCGGTGGCGTCGGTCACCGGACCCCCGCGCCGGCCTGCAGGGCGATGTCCTGGGGGCGGACCGGGACGCGCGTCAGCGCCGCACCGGTGGCGTCGCGGATGGCGGCCACGACCGCCGGGGTGGAGGAGATGGTGGGCGGCTCACCGACCCCCTTGGCCCCGAACGGGGCACCGGGCTCGGGCTGCTCGATGACGGTGGCCAGCACCTCGGGCATGTCCAGCATCGTCGGGATCAGGTAGTCGGTGAAGGATGGGTTGCGCACCAGCCCATCGTGGACCAGGACCTCCTCCATGATCGCCAGGCCCACCCCCTGGGCGATGCCGCCCTCGATCTGGCCGACCACCGCGCGAGGGTTGAGCACCCGGCCGACGTCCTGGCCGGTCGCGACCTGCACGACGCGCAGCAGGCCCAGGTCGGGGTCGACGTCGACGACGGCCCGGTGGGCGGCGAAGGCGAACGACACGTGGGCGTTGCCCTGCCCGTTGGCGTCCAGCGGTTCGGTCGGGGGATGGTGGTGCTCGCGGACCCTGCGGATCGGGCTGTCGGCCAGCAGGTCGGTGATCGGCACCCGTCGGTCCCCGTCGACCTCGACCACGTGGCCGTCCCGGAGCGTCAGCAGCTGCCGCCGGGCACCCTCGGCAGGGATGCCCAGGCGGGCAGAGGCCCGGACGAGCAGCTCGTCGCGGACGGCGTGGCAGGCCAGCTGCACGGCCCCGCCGCTCATCCAGGTCTGCCGGCTCGCGCTCGTCGACCCGGCCGAGCCGATGGAGGTGTCGGTGGGGCCCAGCATCACCCGCTCGACGCCCAGCTCGCTGCGCAGGATCTGCAGGGCGAGGGTCGTGAAGCCCTGACCGACCTCGGCGGCGGCGCACTGGGCTGTGGCGGTGGGACGGCCGTGCGCGTCGAGCTCGAGGGTGACGGCGGCGGTCGAGTGGTCGTCGAACCCCTCGGAGAACATCAGGTTCTTGAAGCCGACGGCCATGCCGACGCCGCGACGGATCCGGTCGGCGGTCGACGTCATGCCGGTCCCGCCGGGCAGCATCTGCGGGGGGTCGTCGAGGGTGTGCGGCCGCGGCAGGGGGTGGGCCATCGCGGCCTCGATGACCTCCCGAACCGGCGCGGTGCCCGTGATGACCTGACCGGTCAGGAGGGTGTCGCCCGTGGCCAGGGCGTTGCGCAGCCGCAGCGCGACGGGGTCCATGCCGAGCGCGTCGGCCAGGCGGTCCATCTGGGCCTCGTGGGCGATGCAGGTCTGCACGGCGCCGAACCCGCGCATGGCACCGCACGGGGGATTGTTGGTGCGGACGGCCCAGCCGTCGATGGCCGCGTGGGGGATGCGGTAGGGGCCGGCGGCGAAGCAGGTGGCGTTGGCGATGACCGCGGTGGAGGAGGAGGCGTACGCGCCGCCGTCCAGGACGACCCGCGCCTCGACCTTGACCAGGTCGCCGTCGGGGGTGGCGTGGTGCCGGTACCACAGGCGAGCGGGGTGGCGATGCACGTGACCGTAGAAGCTCTCCTCTCGGCTGTAGAGCATCTTCACGGGGCGTCCCGTCACCAGGGCCAGCAGGCAGGCGTGGATCTGCAGGCTGACGTCCTCGCGGCCACCGAACGCCCCGCCGACTCCGGCAAGCGACAGGCGCACCTTGTCGTGGGGCAGGTCGAGGCACGCCGCAACCTGATCGCGATCGACATGCAGCCACTGGGTGGAGATCCACAGGTCGACCCCGCCGTCGCCGTCGGGCACCGCCAGGCCCGACTCGGGGCCGAGGAAGGCCTGGTCCTGCATGCCGACCTCGTAGGTGCCCTCCACGGTGACCAGTCCGCTGGTGTCCACCTCGTCGGGGTTCCCGTGGCGCAGGGGGATGTGGCGGAAGACGTTGCCGTCGGGGTGGATCGGCGGAGCCGTGATCGCCGCGTCGGGGTCGGCGAGGGGCTCGAGCGGGTCGTAGTCGACCTCGATCGCCGCGAGTGCACGCAGGGCGAGCTCGGGATGGTCTGCGGCGACCGCCGCGACGGGTTCGCCGTGGTAGCGCACGACATCGCTTGCGAACACCGGCTGGTCGCGATGCTCCATGCCGTAGGTGGGGCTGCCGGGGACGTCCTCGGCCAGCAGGACCGCGTGCACACCGTCCATGGCGGTGGCGCGGGACGTGTCGATGCTGCGGATGCGGGCTGCGGCGTGCGGGCTGCGGAGCGTGCGACCCCACAGCATGCCCTCGGCGTGGAGGTCGCTGGAGAAGGCGAAGTCGCCGGTCACCTTCGGCACGCCGTCTGGTCGGTCGGCGTTCTCGCCGAGCGAACCGGTCAGCGGGGTGGTCGGTGTCGCCGTGTCCGACAGCGTCGTCCTGATCACGCGGAGCCACCTGGTGGTGGCACGGGGTTTGGTCCGTCGTGACCGGGGAAGAGATCCCCCAGCGCGCCGGAGAGCCCGGCGCAGTCCGAGCCAACTGGAGCCGTCATGCCCCGCAACGTCACCGGAATCCTGATCGTCGTCATCCTCGTCCTCCTCGTCGTCTTCCTGGCGCAGCGGGTCTGACGTCAGCCGACGCCCGGCGGTGAGGCCCCCAGCTCGCCGTCGGCGCGTCGCCGGTCCTGGACCATCCCGACGGCTTCGATGATGCGTCCGTAGCCGGTGCAGCGGCACAGGTTGCCGCTCAGGGCCTCGCGGACCGTCGGGACGTCGGCGTCGGGGGAACGCTCCAGCAGGTCAGTCGTGGCCACGATGAGCCCCGGTGTGCAGAAGCCGCACTGGACCGCCCCGGCGTCGAGGAAGGCCTGCTGGACGTCGGTCGGGGCCGTACCGCCGCCCAACCCCTCGACCGTGGTGATCTCGGCGTCGACGGCGTCGGCGGCCATCACGCAGCAGGCGCAGACGGGACGGCCGTCCATCAGGACCGTGCACGATCCGCACTCGCCCTGGTCGCAGGCGTTCTTGGTCCCCGGGAAGCCGAGGCGTTCGCGGAGGACGTACAGCAGGCTCTCGCCCAGCCACGACGTGCGCACGGCGTGGTCGGCGCCGTTGATGGCGATCGGGTAGGGGTCGACCGTCGGGTCGCTCATCGGTGCAGGCACCTCTCCAGGGCGCGGGCGGCGATGACCCCGACGGCGTGCCGACGGTAGTCCGCGGTGCTGCGATGGTCGGTGATGGGCGATGCAGCCGCCGCGCAGAGGTCACCGAACCGGGTGATGTCGGTCGGGGGCGCCCGCAGGTTCGACCAGTCGATGGCCTCGCTGATCATGCGTTCGGCCTCCCGTGCGCGGAGCGGGGTCGGCCCGACCGAGCCGAGGCCGACACGAACCCGTCGGCCCACCGTGTCGAGGACCACGGCCACGCTGGCGATCGCGATCGCCATGGCGGTGCGGGGGCCGACCTTGGCGACGTGCTGCGGCCCGTCGACGCGCGGGACGAGCACGCGGTGGATCACCTCCCCGGGTGCGAGGTCGGTGCGCTTCGGGCCGGTGACGAACGACTCGACGGGCACGTCCCGGGAGCCGTCGGGTCCTGACAGCCGGACCGAGGCGTCCATGGCGACCAGCCACGGGAGGGTGTCGCCGGCGGGGCTGCCGGTGCCGAGGTTGCCGCCGATCGTGCCGGCGTTGCGGATCTGGGGGGATCCGACCGTCCGCGCGGCCGTGGCCAGTCCCGGGGCGGCCTCGGCCAGCTCGGCCTCTACCTGCGCGTAGGTGGTCAGCGCACCCAGGTCCAGGGTGTCGGGCGTGATGTCGATGCCCTGCAGGTCGACCACCCGGCGGAGGGCCACGACCGCCTCCGGACGCCGATGGCCGAGGTTGACCTCAACCTGCAGGTCCGTGCCGCCGGCGAGCAGGTGGGCCCCCGGCAGCGCCGTCAGCGCGTCGAGCGCGCTGGGCAGGTCGGTCGGACGAGCGATGGTCAACGGCGTGATCCTCGCAGGAATCGAGGCGTGCGCGAGTGGTGCACCACCAAAAGTGTTGCCGGCGCTCCGGCGGGTCGCGCGGTACCGCAAGGCCCGCTCGGCCGCATACCAGAAATCGGGGATTGTCACCGAACGTTCGTTGGCGCAGTGTCCCGCCGTCATCTCCCGCCGGACATGACACCAGTCGCCCCGGAGTCCCGCCGGGTTCCGGGTGACCCGAAGGAATTTCCCGCCGATGTTCCAGCCTCCAGGGCGTGCCGCCGCATGCCCGCAGGGCCGGCGCCCTCGCCCCGCGCCACCTCGCTTCGCCACGTTCGTCGTGGCGCTGATGCTCGTCGCCCCGCCGATCACGAGCGAGGCCGCCCCGCGGCCCGACGGGGACGGACGAGCACGGGCCCTCGACGTGGTCCACCTCGACGCGCCCTGGTGCTGGCTCCCGGGTCGCAGTCCGGATCGTGCGCTGCCGGAGCTCGGCGGCGCTTGGCTCGACCCCGTGGAGGACGACGAGCCGTCAAGTCGTGGGTGACACCCACCCGCACCGCCGCATCCGCGGCAATCCCGCCACCGGGCAACCCCCGGACGTACAGAAAGAGCACGCCGAAATGCACCCATCGACCCCCGAGACCACGACCATCCGGCCCCCGGGCCGGCTGGTCGTCCTCGCGTTGTCCGTGCTGCTCGTGCTGGGACTCGCCGTCCCAGCCGCCGCACTTCCGACCTCCGGTGAGGACCTTCCCGCCGACGACGGCGACGGCCAGCCACTCGACGAGTCCCATGGCATGGAGTCCATCGGGGCTGAGGAGGCCGCGCTCGCACCCGAGTACCCGACCACCGACGACCCCCGCGTCGGCCTGGCTCCCGGCGCCGGCAACACCGCGGGCGAGGCTGCCCTGAACATGCAGCGGCTCGCGAGCATGCCGCTGGCGCCCGGGGCGAGCACCAACTCCGACCTGGCGTTCTTCGAGCGCGACGGTCGGCGCTATGCGGTGTCCGGCAACTACAACGGCTTCAACCTGTACGACGTGACCGACCCGGCCGCACCGGCCCTCACGACGTCCGTCATCTGCCCCGGCAGCCAGAACGACGTCTCGGTCCACGGCAACCTGCTGTTCATGTCGGTGGAGTCCACCGCCGCCAAGATCGACTGCACCACCGGCGGTGCGACCGCAGCCAACCGCTTCCGCGGCATCCGTATCTGGGACATCTCCGACCTGGCGGCGCCCGTGCAGCTGCCCGGCGTGCAGACCTGCCGCGGGTCCCACACCCACACCATCGTCACCAAGCCCGGCGTCGAGGACACGCTGTGGATCTACGTGTCCATGACATCAAGCGTCCGCGCCGCGACTGAGCTGGCGGGCTGCTCCAGTGCCAGCTCGTTGGTCGACCCCAACACGTCCAACTTCTCGATCACCGTGATCGAGGTGCCGTTGGCCGCGCCGGAGACCGCAGCGATCGTCAACCGCAACGCCCGCATCATGAGCACCTGCGGCGACAACAGCTGCGAGGCCGACCACGCCAACGGGTCCCTCAACGGGCTGGCGTTCCCCAACCCCCAGCCCAACTACCCGGAGGGGTCGGGCCGTGAGCCGGGCGGTCAGAGCGCCTCGCAGACGTCGGCCTGCCACGACATCACCGCCTACCCCGCGATCGGCCTTGCGGCCGGTGCCTGCCAGGGCGACGGCCTGCTGCTGGACATCACCGACCCGCCGAACCCTCGCCGGATCGCCCACGTCCGTGACTACAACTTCGCCTACTGGCACTCCGCGACGTTCAACAACGACGGCACCAAGGTCGTCTTCACCGACGAGTGGGGCGGTGGATCCGGCGCCCGGTGCCGGGCGACCGACCCGCTGAGCTGGGGCGCCAACGCCGTCTTCGACATCGTCCAGACCCCCAACGGCCCGACGATGGAGTGGCGCAGCTACTTCAAGCTGCCGATGGTCCAGACCAACCAGGAGAACTGCGTCGCCCACAACGGCTCGCTCGTGCCGGTGCCCGGCCGCGACATCATGGTCCAGGCCTGGTACCAGGGTGGGACGACCGTGTTCGACTTCACCGACTCCGCCAACCCGGTGGAGATCGCCTACTTCGACCGTGGCCCCGTCAACCCGACTGCGTTGGTCACGGGCGGGTTCTGGTCCTCCTACTGGTGGAACGGCACCATCATCGGCAACGAGATCGCTCGAGGTGTCGACACCTTCGCGTTGACCCCGAGCGCAGCCCTGTCGCAGCTGGAGCTGGACGCCGCCCGGCAGGTCGTGACCACGACCACCAACGTGCAGCACCAGCAGCCGATCGTCTGGCCGACCACGTACCTGACCGTCCGCGCGTGGCACTCCGCCGCCGACCGGGCTGGGGTGCTGGCACCGAACGTCTCGGCGAACGTCAAGAAGTTCGTCGACCGCGCCGAGGCCGCGGTTTCCCCCCCGTCCCGCAACAACGCGGCAGCGCAGCTGCGTGCCGTCAGCAACCAGGTGAGCGGTTCGTCGTCCCAGGAGGTCGGTCTGCGCAACGCCCTGCTGGCGTTGGCCGACGTGGTGGCGAGGTAGGCGGCTTGGCCACCATGCATCACACCGGAGGGGGCGGGCACCAGCCCGCCCCCTCCGGGGCCACCACCTCCGTCGTTCGTTCGCGCCTGATGGCGCTCGCGATCCTGGCGTTGGCTGTCCTTGCCAGCGGATGCACCGCGGGGGAGGAGGCTGCCGCCGAACCCACCCCGGACGGACCCGTCGTGGTCCAGGCCGGCGCCCCCGGCGAGGCGCCTGTTCGGATCACCGCCGAGGACGCCGACGCCATCGAACCGCCACCGCACACCCCGGCGGACGTGGCGTTCGTCACCGGCATGCTGCACCACCACGCCCAGGCGCTGGACATGACCGCGCTTGTGGCGGACCGGACGTCGCTTGAGTCCCTCGCGTCCTTCGCCGAGCGGATGGACACCTCCCAGTACGACGAGATCGACCTGATGATCAGCTGGCTCGAGGCCCGGGGCGAACCCGTCCCCGACGTGGGGCCGGGGTCAGCGCACGCGAGGGGTGATCACGGCGAGCACCTCATGCCGGGGATGCTGACCGCCGAGCAGATGGACCGCCTCGCCGATGCTGACGGTACGGACTTCGACCTGCTGTTCCTCGACGCCATGACCTTCCACCACGAGGGGGCGCTGCTGATGGTGGAGGACCTGTACGCGCTCGAGGACGGCAGCGGCCAGGACAACGACCTGTTCACCATGGCCAGCCACATCGACGCCGACCAGCGCATCGAGATCGACCGCATGGTCGAGTTGCGCGAGGAGGTGGTCGCGGCCGGCTGACGTCCCCGGCGGCGTGGGTTCGGTCGCACCTCGTGGCGACAGGCGTGGTGTGGGCTGTTCGGCGCCGGTCGTCGGTGGGGTGGGTTCGGTCGCACCTCGTGGCGACAGGCGTGGTGTGGTCTGCCCGGCGCCGGTCGTCGGTGGGGTGGGTTCGGTCGCACCTCGTGGCGACAGGCGTGGTGTGGACTGTCCGGCCCGGTCGAGGGCGGCGTGGGTTCGGTCGCACCTCGTGACGACAGCCGCGGGTTCTCCACAGGCGACCCCAAATCCAGCCGACGCTGAAGACGTCGCCTGTCGACCATGTTGGGTATGGCTTCTCGTACCCCGCCGCCGCGGCCATCCGACCTCCTTCTCGGACCCATCAGGGATCCGGACGACCGGATCGTCGAGGCCGCTCGTTCGCGCGCTGTGGCTCGTGCGACACGGCCGGATGCTGCCGACAGTGTCCCGCCCTGCGCCTGCGGATCCGGGCTCACCGACCCGATCCCCATCTCGGGCCTCCGCCTGCGCGAGCTGCTCGTCCTGATCCTGCTGGAGTCGGGTGGTCCGTGGTCCTGCGCCGAGCTGGCCGCGGCGGTGGAAGGGGAGGGATTCCATATCGCTGGCCGCGCAGGCAAGGTCGTGTCGGACCAGATGCGATACGAGGTGGCCCGCGGGCGTGCCCGACGCATCAGCCGCGACCGGTACATGGTCGGCACGGTGACGAAGCAGGCGAAGTCCCGGATGAAGGGCCGCATTCGGGCGCTGCGGGTGACGGCTCGGATCGCCGGTGCGCGCTGCGATGCCTGTGACTTCGACTGCCGGTCCCGCGGAGCCTGAACGCCGCCGCTCGGCGTTTTGTTGGGGCTGCGGAGGGCGGACGGACGCGGGCGCTGGCTCTGCCGCGAGAGTTTCCTGCGGCCGGCCTGGCGCGGGGTGCGCTTCGGTCGGCTGTTTCTGCGTGGTGCGGCTCGGGACTGCGGGGGGCGCTGCGTGGTTCGACCTGGTGTCGCTGCAAGGTGCGACCGGGTGTCCCTGGCGGGGTGCGACCGGGCCGCTGGGGTTGTGGGGTGAGGTGGGGCCGGCTTCCTTGCGAGGCGCGACTGGGTCGGGGAGTCGTGGGGCGCGGTCAGGTCTGGTGTCGCTGTGAGGTGCGACCAGCCCCAGCCGTGGGCGTGGCCGGGCAGGGCTGTTGACTCGCCGGGACACACACGCGAGGTTGCGTGCCTGATGCCAGAGCTCGAGGCACCCGAGGCCCACCACGCGAACGTGCAGTCGGTCGCCGCCCAGCGGCCGGACGTCGTGTGGATCAACGGGACGTTCGGGGCCGGCAAGAGCTCGGTCGTCGCCGAGCTGGTCGCCCTGGACCCGTCCCTGGTGGCGGTGGACCCGGAGGAGGTCGGGTACCTCCTGCGTGACGTGCTCCCTGTACCGACCGACGACTTCCGTGACCTGCCGGCGTGGCGCCGGCTGGTCGCCGCCACGATCGTCGAGGTGCTGCACGCCCGGCGCGGCGACGACACCCCGGTGAACACCGTTGTCGTCGGCATGACCCTCGACGACCCGGTGCACCGTGGCGAGGTGTTCGGTGGCCTCGCTGCCGCGGGGACCCAGGTCGCAGAGGTTGTCCTGACGGCCGCGAAGGACCTCATCGCCGACCGCATTCGAGCCCAGGTCCTGCACCCGGAGGACCCCGCCCGCGACGAGGCATCACGACGATGGCGCCTGGCCCGCCTGGAGCAGACGACTCACCGGCTCGAGCAGCTCCCGGGTGAGGTCCCACGCATCGACACCGGCGCCATGACCGCCGCCGCCGCGGCACGCCGAGTCCATGCCGAGACAACCTCGTCGCACAGGTGCAGTCCACGTGCCTGAGCCCGCGAGCGACCTCGTGCTCCGTGCGCGGCAGGTCGTGACCCCCGAGGGGATCCGGCCGGCGGCGGTCCACGTCGGCGACGGACGGATCCTGGCCATCACGGGCCTCGACGCGATGTCGGACACATCCCCGCACCCCGGTCAGGACCTTCCCGAGGTCGTCGAGCTCGACGACCACCTGGTCCTCCTCCCCGGGCTGGTCGACAGCCACGTGCACGTCAACGAACCCGGGCGGACACGCTGGGAGGGGTTCTTCACCGCCACGAGGGCCGCAGCCGCCGGGGGCATCACGACGATCGTCGACATGCCCCTGAACTGCATCCCGCCGACGACCGACGTCGCGGCGCTCCGGGCCAAACGGGACGCCGCCGAGGGCCAGCTCCACGTCGATGTCGCGGTGTGGGGCGGTGCCGTACCCGGCAACGAGGACGACCTGCCCGCCCTCCACGCGGCCGGCGTCCGCGGGTTCAAGGCCTTCCTCTGCGACTCCGGCGTACCCGAGTACGGCTGCGTGCACCCCACCGACGTCGCCCCGTTGCTGCAGCGCATCGCCGAGCTCGGCTCGACGCTGATCGTGCACGCCGAGGACCCCGACATCTGCGCCGACGCCTCGGCCACCCTCGACCTGCGCAACCCCCGCAGCCACGACTCGTGGCTCGACAGCCGACCCCCCGAGGCCGAGGTGGCCGCGGTCCGAGCGCTCGTGGCCGCCGCACGAGAGACCGGCGGACGGGTCCACGTCCTGCACCTGTCGGCTGCCGACGCCGGCGAGGTGATCGCCGACGCCAGGGCCGAGGGGTTGGCGATCACCGTCGAGACCTGCCCCCACTACCTCACCATCCACGCCGAGGACATCCCCGACGGGGCGACCGAGTTCAAGTGCGCGCCGCCGATCCGCGGCCGGGCCAACGCCGACCGGCTGTGGGACCTCCTCGCCGACGGGATCATCGATGCGGTCGTCAGCGATCACTCGCCGTGTCCGCCGGAGGACAAGGCCCCCGACACCGGCGACTTCATGGCCGCGTGGGGCGGCATCGCGTCGCTCCAGATCGGGCTGCCGCTCGTGTGGACCGCCGCCAGGGACCGGGGCCACGACCTGACCGACGTCGTGCGATGGATGGCGGCGGCTCCGGCCCGCATCGCAGGGCTGCGGGACCGCGGTGGCATCGCCGTCGGCGCCCGGGCAGACCTGGTCGCGTTCGACCCCGATGCGGAGTGGACCGTCGAGGGCACCGCGCTGGAACACCGCCATCCCGTGACGCCGCACCAGGGACGTGTCGTCGCCGGCGCGGTCGACACGACGTGGCTGGCCGGCGTGCCCATCTTCCGGGACGGCACACACCTCGGCCCGCCGCGAGGGAGGATGCGCTGATGCACGACCCCTCGACGGACCCCAGCGGACGGGCCCCCACCGGTGTGGTCGACCTGGCGGCTCGCCGGCTCGGCGGGATGGTGCTGGACGCCAACGACGAGTTCTTCGCCGCGAAGGAGAACCTGCTCGACCCACTCCCACCGGCCTTCGACCCGCTGGCCTACGGCGACCGCGGCAAGGTCATGGACGGGTGGGAGACCCGGCGACGCCGCGACCCGGCGGACGCTCCCGGCCACGACTGGTGCGTTGTCCGCCTCGGCGTCACCGGGGTCATCGAGGCCGTCGTCGTCGACACCACCCACTTCCGCGGCAACTACCCGGCCGCGTTCGAGCTGTGGGGCACGCTCAGCCCCGACGGCCCCCCGGCCGAGGACGCCACCTGGGCCCCGCTCCGGCCCCGCACCGACCTGCGCGGCGACGCGGCCCAGCGGTTCGACGTCGACACCCACCTCCGCGTCAGCCACGTCCGGTTCGTCATCCATCCCGACGGCGGCGTGGCCAGGCTGCGACTGCTGGGCCGCCCCCTGGTGGACCTGCGGCGCGCGGCCGACCACAGCGGCCGGCTGGACCTCGCCGCCATCATCAACGGTGGACGCGCGGTCGGGTGCTCCGACGCGTTCTTCTCCGCACCCACCAACCTGCTGATGGTCGGCGACGGCCGCGACATGGGCGACGGGTGGGAGACCACACGCCGGCGCGGGCCGGGCCACGACTTCGCGATCATCGAGCTCGCCACGACCGGCCGCGTCGAGCGGATCGAGCTGGACACCACCAACTTCAAGGGCAACCACCCCGACCGCTGTGACGTCCTCGCCATCGACGCTCCCGATGCCGACCCCGACGACCTCCCGACCGACGGCTGGACCCCGCTGGTCCTCGACCACCCGATGCAGCCCCACGCCCGCCACGTCATCGACGTGGAGGAACCGGCGATCGCCACCCACCTCCAGCTGCGGATCCACCCCGACGGCGGTGTGGCAAGGCTCCGGGCCCGGGGCTTCGTCACCGAGGAGGGGTGGCAGCGCAACACCGTCGCGCTGCTCGACGCGGCCGGCGACGACCGCGCCCGCGAGATGTTGCTTGCCTGCTGCGGCTCCACGTCCTGGGTCGACGCGATGCTCGCCCGGCGGCCGTTCGTCCGGCCGGGCCGGCTGCTCGGCGCCGCCGACGAATGCTGGACCGACGTCGGCCCCGACGACGTGCTCGAGGCCCTGGCCGCCCACCCTCGCATCGGCGAACGGTCCGCCTCGCGCTGGTCGACCCGCGAGCAGGCCGACGTGCAGGCGGGCGAGCAGGCCATCCTCGACCGCATCGCCGAGGGCAACCGGCTGTACGAGGAGCGGTTCGGCCACGTCTTCCTCATCCGTGCCGCGGGCCGATCGGCGGAGGAGATCCTCGACGCGCTGGAGGAACGCCTCGACCACCCGCACCAAGCCGAGATCGCCGTGGCCGCAGAGGAACAACGCCAGATCACCGCCCTGCGGCTGCAGGCCCTGCTGCGAGAGGGAGTCCCCGGATGAGCCTGTCCACCCACGTCCTCGACACCGCCCGGGGCACGCCCGCGGCCGGCGTGGACGTCCTCGCCGAACGGGCCCACGACGACGGCTGGGTCACGGTCGGCCGTGGCACCACCGACGGCGACGGCCGCGTCGGCGAGCTGGCCGACGCGCTGGTCCCCGGCACCCACCGCGTGACCTTCGCCGTGTCCACATGGTTCGCCGACCGCAACACCGAGACGTTCTGGGACGACATCACCATCACCTTCGTCGTGACCGACGCCGACCAGCACCACCACGTTCCACTGCTGCTCAGCCCCTACGGCTACAGCACCTACCGAGGAAGCTGAGGGTCGCCATGTCCTCCCCGCCGATGGGTCCCAACCGCTACGGCAAGTCGGGCATCCGCCTGGCCGTCGTCGACCGGTCGCGTCCCACCCACGCGTTCACCGACCTCGAGGTGGAGGTGCGGCTGCACGGCGACTTCGACGCCGCCCACGTCGACGGCGACAACAGCGCGGTGCTGCCGACCGACACGATGCGCGGCACCTGCTTCGCCCTGGCCCGCGACGGCATCGACAGCGTCGTCGGCTACGGCGTCCGGCTCGTCGATCGGTTCCTCGACGCCTCGCCCGGCGTCGACCGGGCCGTCGTCACCCTCACCCAGTACCCGTGGCAGGCCGTCACCGTCGACGGCGAAGCGCACGAGCACACCTTCCGCCCGGCCGCCGGTGGTCGCCCGACATGGACGGTCTCCCGGGCTCGCAACGCATCCCCGACGGTCACCGGCGGGATCCTCGGTGCCCGCGTGCTGAAGACCACGGGCAGCGCGTTCAGCGGCTTCCTCTGCGACGAGTACACGACGCTGCCCGAGACCCGCGACCGGGTGATGGCCACCACCGTCGACGCCCGGTGGGGGACGACCGGTCCCGACGCCGACCACTCGGGCATGGCCACCGACGTGCCCGCCACGATCCTCGCCGCGTTCGCCAGCCACGACGCCAGCGAGTCGGTGCAGCACACCCTCCACGTCATGGGCACCGCCGTGCTCGACGCCCACCCCGACATCACCTGGATCCGGTTCCTGCTGCCCAACGAGCACCACATCCTGTCCGACCTGTCGCCCTACGGGCTGGACAACCCCGGCCTCGTGTACCTGGTGGCCGACCGGCCCTTCGGCGTGATCGAGGGTGCGGTGGCGCGCGACGGCGTCACCCCGGAGGTGCCGTGGGACGGCTGACCCCGGCGGCCACCCGCAGCCTGCTCGACGGGGTCGCCGAGGCCGACGCGGCGTACCGGCGGGACTGGCCCGGCCGCCCGACGTCCCGGCAGCCGGCCCAGGTCCTCTACGTGCCGGCCCACCGCCTGCCCAAGGACCCGGTGGCCGCCCTCGGCGGCGAGGCCCGCCGGCTGCTGGCCAGCCATGCGCCCGACGGCGTGGCGCTGGCCAGCGCCGTGGACCTCCGGCCATCCCTCGCCGACCGGGTGCACGAGCGGGTTCGCCACAAGCTCGACCGCGAACCCATCGAGGACCTCCGCGTGGACTTCGAGGACGGCTACGTCGGCCACGACGAGGGGGAGGAGGGGGCCGACGCCGTCCGGACCGGCCGGCTCGTGGGGCGCATGGTGGCCGAGGACCGCTGCACGCCGTTCGTCGGCCTGCGGGTCAAGTCCTTCACCGACGGCCTGGCCGCCCGGAGCGTCGCGACGCTCGACGCGTTCCTCGAGGCGATGCTCGACGAGGCCGGACGGCTGCCCGACGGCTTCGTCGTCACGTTCCCCAAGATCGTCGCGGTGCCGCACGTGGCGGCGTTCGTCGACGTGCTGGCTGCGCTCGAACGGGCGCACGGGCTGGCCGACGGGACCCTCCGGTTCGAGGCGCAGGTCGAGACGACCGCGTCGGTCCTTGGCCCCGACGGGCGCGTCGCGCTCCGCGACATCCGCGACGCGGGTGCCGGCCGGCTGCGGGCCGTGCACTTCGGCGTGTTCGACTACACCGCGGCGCTGGGCGTGCCGGCCGAGCAGCAGCGCCTCGACCACCCGGGGTGCGACTTCGCGCGCCACCTGATGCAGGTGACGTTCGCCAGGACCGAGGTGCGCCTGAGCGACGGTACCACCAACGTTGCCCCGGCTGACGACAGCACCCCTGCGGTCCACGCCACCTGGCGCACCCACGCCGCCCATGTCCGGCACTCCCTCCTCCACGGGTTCGAGCAGGGATGGGACCTGCACCCATCGCACCTCGTCAGCCGCTGGGCCACGGTCTTCGGCCACCTGCTCGACGGCATCGACGACGTGCTCGCGCGGCTCGACGCGTGGGAGGCGGGGCGCAGCGGTGGCGCCGTCATGGACGAACCCGCCACGGTGGCCGTCCTGCGACGGCGGGTCGACCGGGCCGTCGAATGCGGCGCCCTCGACCCCGCGTGACGGCCCGTGCGGCTGCGACGGCTCAGGTGACGGGGGCGACACCGCCGGCCGAGGGCGCGCCGACGCGGTTCTCCTTGCCGGGGAACGGGACCCGGTAGACACAGGTGTCGCAGTTGGCGCGGATGTCACCCTCCAGCGCCTCGCGGTAGCGGCCGACGAGGGCGTCGGCGACACGCGGGTCGGGGCCGAACCGGCCGGCCCGACCGATCTCCAGGCCCGTCTCCTCCGCGACGGTGTCCACGGCATCCCAGACCCGCGCCTCCAGCAGCCCGGCCAGCAACGACCAGGAGAAGACGACGGCACGGGTGGCCCCGGCGCGGTGGACCCGGCGGAGCACGTCGTCGGTCCGCGGCCACGTCACCCCGGCCACGGAGTGCTCGACCCACCGGTGGCCCGACCCCTCGGCCAGCATCCGGGCGGCCTTGGCCAGCTCGCCGTTGGCGTCGGGGTCGCTGGACCCCGAGGCGGCCACGACCAGCACCTCCTCCTCCCGGCCCTCCTTCGGGCTGACGGCGTCGATCCGATCCCAGCCGAGGGTCAGCAGGTCGTGGTGCACGCCCAGCACCCGACCGTGGCTGATCGCCACGTCGGGGAACGCCTCGTGGATCTCGGCCAGCTGCTCGGGCACGTCGGTCTTGGCGTGGTAGGCCGCGAAGTTCAGCATCGGCAGCGTCACGATCCGCGACACGCCCGCCTCGACCAGCGGCCGCGCGCCCTCCACCCCCTGCGGGTCGGAGAAGTCCTCCAGCCACGCGTTGCCGACGGGGCCGTCCACCCGCTGCTGGACGAGCTCGACCAGCTCGGCCATCTCCTCCGCCCCCCTCGGGTCGCGGGTTCCGTGGGCGATCAGCAGCAGTCCGGGCGCAGAAGTCATGGGGACCAGACTGCCCTGTCTCGGGCGGTTGCAGTCCACTAGGATCACCCCGACGGGCGGGGACCGGCCCGACGAGCCGACCACAGGAAGGGCGAACGACCACATGACCGACGAGGTGCTCCAGGAGCGCAACCAGATCCTCGAGGCGATCGAGGGACAGACGTTGTGCACGCTGTTCCAGTCCACCGTGTCGACCTACGGCAGCCGTGATGCGCTCGGCCGGCGACTGGAGGACGGCAGCTGGACCTGGCAGACGTGGCGGGAGTACGGCGAGGACGCCAAGCGCTTCGCCATGGCCCTGCTGAAGCGCGGCCTGGGCAAGGGCGACTTCGTGGCCATCATGGTCAACAACCGTCCCGAGCACGTCATCGCCGACACCGGGTCGTTCCACGCCGCCGCCACCGGCGTCAGCGTCTACAACACCCTCGCGGAGGAGCAGATCGCCTACGTGGCGGGCAACTGCGGCGCGAAGGTCGCGGTCCTCAACGACGCCGAGGCCCACGCACGCTGGGCGGCCGTCCGCGACGAGCTGCCCGACCTGGCCACGATCGTCATGGTCGAGGGCGCCGAGGACGTCGACGACGACCGGGTGGTCAGCTGGTCGGACTTCCTTGCCGAGGGGCAGGCCCACCTCGACGAGGTCGGCGAGGACGTGTTCACCGCCGCGTGGAAGTCCGTCGAACCCGACGACATCGCCACGCTGATCTACACCTCCGGAACCACCGGCCCGCCCAAGGGCGTCGTCGAGACCCACCGCGGCGTCCTCTACATCATGGAGGCCGCACGGGGGATCTTCGAGCTGCCGATGAACCCCAACACGCTGTCCTACCTGCCGCTCGCCCACGTCGCCGAGCGCACGTTCAGCCACTGGCAGGGCATCAAGTACGCCGCCAAGGTGCACTTCTGCGAGGACTACACCCAGATCGCGGAGTACCTGCCCGTCGCCAAGCCCACGGCGTTCCTGGCCGTCCCACGGGTCTGGGAGAAGATGCGCGCGGCCCTGCTGACGCGCATCGACGAGGCCGAGGGGCCCAAGGCCAAGCTGGGCCAGCAGGCGTTCTCGATCCTCCCGCAGCTCGGCGCGATGGCGTTCTCCGGTCGCAAGCCGTCGGTGCTGCTGCAGGGACAGGCCGCGCTGTTCGAGAAGCTCGTCTACAGCAAGGTCCGCGAGGCGCTCGGCCTGGACGACACGCTGATCGCCCTGACCGGTGCGGCGCCCATGCCCGACGACCTGCTGATGTTCTTCCGTGGGCTCGGCATCGAGATCCTCAACGTCTACGGCATGACCGAGACGACGGCGGTCACCAACGCCAACCGTCCCGGCCGCGTGCGGCTCGGCACCGTCGGCGAGCGAGTCCCGGGCATCGAGGTCGCCATCGCCAGCGACGGCGAGATCATCGCCCGCGGGCCGACCATGACGCCGGAGTACTACCGCCGGCCCGAGGCCACCGAGGAGCTCTACGACGCCGACGGCTGGCTGCACACCGGTGACCTCGGCAAGATCGACGACGACGGCTACCTGGCGATCGTCGGTCGCAAGAAGGAGATCATCGTCACCTCCTCGGGCAAGAACATCTCGCCCCACGAGATCGAGACGGCGCTGAAGCAGCACCCGTTGATCGGGCAGGTCATGGCCATCGGCGACGACCGCAACTACATCTCCGCGCTGCTCGTCCTGGATCCCGAGGCCGCCGAGTCGTGGGCCGCCAAGCACAACATCCCGTTCGGCTCGATGGCGGAGTTCTCCCAGCGCGAGGAGGTGCTGGCCGAGGTCGGTGCGGCGGTCGACGCGGCCAACGCCAGGCTGGCGCGGGTCGAGCAGGTCAAGCGGTGGGAGCTGCTGCCCACCGACTGGACCGTGGAGTCCGGCGAGCTGACCCCGTCGCTGAAGCTCAAGCGCCACGTGGTGTCCACCAAGTACGCCGACGTGATCGACGGCATCTACGACTGAGCCGGATGGTTTCGTCGGGGGGTGTCACATCTCGCCCGCCGGCGGTGTTGGAAGGGGTGTGACGGACTCGCCCTTCGCCGACCACTACCCACGGTTGACCGCCCTGGCTGCCAGGGTGGTCGACCAGCGCGCGACCGCCGAGGAGGTGGCCGCCGATGCGCTGGCCCGCCTGGACGGATCGTCGGTGGAGGGTCGGCCCGAGGACGAGGTCGCTGCCTGGCTCAACCGGGTGACGATCAACCTGGCCCTCAACCGGGTGCGTGCGGCCAAGCGGCACGACGCCCGGGTGGCCGCGCACGGACAGGCTGTCGGGCCCGACCGGCCGGAGACGCCGGAGGACGTCGTCACCCGTGACGACGAACGACGTCGTGTCCGCGCCGTGCTGGCCGGGCTGCCCGAACGGCAGGCCGTCGCGCTGCTGCTGCGCCATTCCGGCCACAGCTACGCCGAGATCGCCGCCGCGCTGGGCGTGGCAGCCGGATCGGTCGGGGTGCTGCTCGCCAGGGGCGAGCGGGCGTTCCGACGTGACTGGGAGACCGACGATGACTGAGCCCACCCCCACCGACCTGCTGGCGTGCCCCGGTTCCGGCCGCCTGCGCACCCACCTGGACCACCCCGACGCGACGGTCGAGGCCCACCTCGACGGCTGCGAGGGGTGCCGGGACACGATCCTCACCATCGCCGACGACGCCGGCACCGTCCGCCGCCTGCTCACCGTCCTCGACGACGCACCCGCCGCCGCGGCCGTCGACGTGATCACCGACCCGGCCACCGAGCCCGCGCCCGGTCGGCCGTCCCGCACCCCGGTCGACGCGATCGGGGCCTCCGTCGCGCCGGGACGAGGCAGGCCCCGATCGCGCCCGTCATCGCGCCGTCCATCGGGGCGCACGCGGCCCCGTCGGGTGGTCCTGGCCGTCGCGGGTGGGCTGCTGACGGTCGCCCTGGCCGTCACGCCCCTCGGCTCCGGCGCCCTCGCCCAGTTCCTCGACACCTTCCGCAGCGAGCGGGTCCAGGTCATCGAGGTCGACGTGGCCGCGCTGCAGGACCTCGACGCCCTCGACGACATCGCCACCGTCGAGCTGACCGGCGACGGCGCCCTGCACGACGGGCCGACCGAGGTGGCCGACCCCGCCGCCGCGCTGGCGATCGCCGGTGTGGCTGCGCCCGACCTGCCCGAGGGGGCTGCCGGCCCGGACGCCGCGATCACCTACCTCGCCATCGCCCCCTCCCACGCCGTCGTGACCCTCCTCGCCACCGCCGACAACGGGGTGCCAGCCGACCTGGACGGCGCCGTGCTCGACGTCACCGTGCCCGGCGGTGCCGCCACCGTGCTGACCGCCGCCAGCGGCATGCCCGACCTCGTGCTCGGGACGGCCGGTGCCATCGAGGCCACCGCCCAGGGCGCCCCGCTCGCCGACATCCGTGACTTCCTGCTGTCCCGCGAGGAGCTGCCCGAGTCGCTGCGCACCCAGCTGGCCGGCATCGAGGACTGGCAGCACACCCTCCCGCTGCCCGTGCCCGCCGGCGGCGTCGGCTGGGAAACACTCACCGTGGCCGGCAACGACGGCCTGGCCTTCGGTGACGACAGCGGCCTGGGCGCGGCCATCGTGTGGCAGGCCGACGGCCTGATCCACGGCATCGCCGGAACCCGTCCGCTGGACGAGCTGCAGGACCTGGCCGAGCGCACGTGAGCCGGGCCACCCCCGCCCCCGGCGACACCCCCGCTCCCGGCGACACCCCTGCTCCCGGCGACACCCCCGTGGCCGGCGCCCCCGTCCCGACCCCGGCCGCGGCGCCCCCGGTCCTGCTCGCCCGGGGCCTCGTCAAGGCCTTCGGAGGACGGACCGCCGTCGACGGGCTGGACCTGGAGATCCGGCCCGGCGAGGCCGTGGGGCTGCTGGGCCCCAACGGGGCCGGCAAGACCACGACCGTCAAGATGTTGCTCGGACTGACCCGGCCCGACGCCGGACGCGCCGAGCTGTTCGGTCGTGACGCCGCCGACCCGGCCGCGCGCAGACGCGTCGGCTACCTGCCCGAGACCTTCGCCCAGCCCGAGTGGGCCACCGGCGACCGGGTGCTTCGCCAGCACGCCGGGCTCGTGCGGGTCCCACGCGAACAGGTCGCCCGGGCCGCGGCCGACGCCCTGCGCCACGTCGGCCTGGCCGGCCGCGGGGACGAGCGGGTGGGCGGCTACTCCAAGGGCATGCGCCAACGGCTCGGCCTCGCGGCAGCCCTGCTCGGCGAGCCCGACCTGGTCATCCTCGACGAGCCCACCTCCGCGCTGGACCCCGTCGGGCGACGCGAGGTCCGCGACATCGTGCTCGGGCTGCGTGCCCGGGGCGCTGCGGTGCTGCTGAACTCCCACCTCCTCGGCGAGGTCGAGCAGGTCTGCGACCGGGTCGTCGTGATGGACCGCGGTCGGGTGCTCGCCGACCGGGCCGTCGCCGACCTGCCCTCCGGCGGCGAGGTCCGCCTCGTCCTCGATCGCGTCGACGCCCGCCTGACCGCGGTGGTCGAGGGGTTCGGCACGATCGTGCATGCCGACGACCGGGCGATCCTCGTCGGCCTGGACGACCGCGACGCCGGCCCCGAGCTGGTCACCGCCGTCGTCGCCGCGGGCGGCCGCATCCGCGCCGTCGTCCCCCTGCAGTCCAGCCTGGAGGAGGTCTTCCTGCAGCTGGTCGACCACCCGGGAGAGGAGGCACGGTCGTGATCGTGTTCCGCGCGGCCCTGCAGGAGGCCCTCAACCGGCGGATCCTCGGCATCGGGGCTGCCGTCAGCGTCGCCTTCGTGGGGCTGTTCTGGTTCGGGTTCTCCACCGCGTTCAGCCGAGTCGCCGCCGACACCGGCGACGAGCTCGCCACGATCGCCGCCACCACCGTCATGACCGTCCTCGGCCTGTACGCCGTGCAGTTCCTCGCGGCGTTCCTCGCGATCCTGCTGGCCGCCGGGTCGATCGCGGGCGAGCTGGAGTCCGGCCGGGCCCTGCAGGTCCTGGCCCGGCCGATCCCACGTTGGTCCTGGCTGCTGCAGCGCACGGCGGCCTTCGGTGGCCTGTCGGTCGGCTACGTGGTGATCATGACCGCCGGGGTGCTCGGCGTGGCCGGCGGGGTCGGGGGGTACGGCGCCCTCTCGCCGGTGCGGGGAATGGCGCTGATGTCGCTGGAGGTCCTCGTCCTCGTCGCCCTCGCCGTGGCGCTGTCCACCCGCCTGGGCACCGTCGCCACCGGGGTGGTCGTCGTCGCCCTGTACGGGCTTGCCTGGCTGGCGGGGATCATGGAGTTCGTCGGCCGGATCGTGGACAACCCCGCGGTCGAACGCATCGGTGTGGCCGTCAGCCTCCTGATGCCCAGCGACGCCCTGTGGCGGGGCGCATCGTTCCACCTGCAGTCCCCGGCCTTCCTGCTGTCGCCCGACGGCGACGTGGGCATCCCGTTCGCTGCGGTCGACCCGCCGAGCGTGATGCTCATCGCCTGGTCGCTGCTGTACGCCACCGTGCTGATGGTCCTCGCCGTCAGGTCCCTGCGTCGCCGGGACCTCTGACCACGCCGGGATCGCCACGCGCAGGAAGGATCGCAGCGAACCACGCGTTCACGGGCAGTATCGGTACGAATCCAAACTGATTCGAGACGTCGAACGACGAGCAGGAGACACCCGTGAACGTCAGGTTCTACTTCGATCCGCTGTGCCCGTGGTGCTGGGTCACCGCCCAATGGCTGCACGACGAGGTCGCCCCCCACCGCGACATCGACATCGACTGGCGCCCCATCAGCCTCAAGGTCCGCAACGAGGGCAAGGAGCTCGACGAGGGCTACAGGAAGTACCTGCCGGCCATGGAACGGTCCTTCAAGCTCCTGCGCGTGGTGGAGGCGGTCCGGGCCGACGGACGCCGGGACCTGGTCCACGACCTGTACGTGGAGTTCGGGCGCCACATCCACCACGACACCGACGGCATGGACTTCGACGTCTCCCGAGCCCTGGAGAAGGCCGGCCTCGACGTCGGCTACGCCGCCGCCTACGACGACGAGGTCTGGGACGACGCGGTGCGTGCGTCCACCAAGGAGGCCGAGGACGTCGCCGGTGACGACGTCGGCACCCCGATCATCGCCTACGAGGTCGAGGGAGAGGACGGCACGCGGGAGTGGAAGGGCTACTTCGGCCCGGTCATCCCCGAGGTCATCCGGGGACAGGCAGCCCTCGACCTGTGGGACGGCCTCGCCGCGCTCATCCGCACCGACGGCTTCTACGAGCTGAAGCGCACCCGAACCAAGGACGTGGACCTAACGACCGTCCGCATCTGAGTCCTCGCCCGGGACCTCCCAACCCATCCGGGCTCGCAGGAGGTCCCGCTGGGCAGCCTCCAGGGCCGCGCTGTGCCCCTCGAGGTCGGCCTCCAGCACCTCGATCGCGCGACGCTGCTCCTCCATGCGGCGCACGGCGGACTGCAGCGCGGCCCTGCTCGCATGCAGCTGGGTCCGCAGGTCCACGATCGTGTCGTCCTCGTGCCGCGTCTCCACCGGGGGGCGCGGGTCCATGACCGGACGGGCCGGTGGCAGATCCGCCGACGGCGGGGGCGGGTCTGCCGAGTCCGGCGCGTACCGTCCGATCGCGTAGCCGATCACCAGTCCGGCGCTGAAGAGCAGCAGCGCGAGCACGGCCGTCTGACCGGTCAACCAGGGCACCTCGGGGTCCTTTCGGGAGAGCGTTGTCACCCGTGTGACCCCGGTGCGCGCCGGAGGTTGCGAACTAGTTCGGCATTGTCACCCCGACCTACGTGTTCGGGCGCAGGTCGGCCGTGCCGATGTGCGCCTAGAAGCGGCCCTTGACCTTGTTCGTGCGCTCCACCCGGGCCTCCGGCTGCAGGATGTGCAGCTCGCACTCGGCGAGGACCTCGTCGCCGCCGGCGTCCTCGTTGAACGCCCGGTCGCGGTTGTCGACGCTGACGACGACCCGCTCGCCCTCCGCCGGACCGACCCCGACGGTGTGGATCTTCAGCACGTTGTCGCGTCCGCGGATGCCGGCGTCGGCACCCATGAAGCGGATGACGGCCTCCCACCGGTGGTCGTCGTCACCACGGTCCCAGTCGATCTCGAGCTCCACGGTGAGGACCGCCTCGGCGCCCTCACCCTCTGCCCGCAGCGTTGCCTTGTCGATTCGTGCCATGGCGGCATTCGACCAGACGGCCACGACGTCGTGGTGGTGGCTCGACGGTCGGTGATGAAACGTCAGCCGCAAGCCGCCGGAATGTGACGGATCGACACTCCTGACCGGGCATCGTCGTGCGCAACGGACGAGTCGTCGCGCAGACCCTTGTCGGGATGGCGAGGTGTTCGCTACCGTCGCGTCACCGGGTCGTCACGACCCGACCCCCGAGTCACCGCCGCGGCCCCGTGCCCCACCCGGTCGCACAGCCCCGCGGGGACTCTGCCAGACTGCTCCAGCGGCGATCCCGTGCCGAGCCTTGGAGGGCCACCACGATGACTGACGGCAACGTTGCCGACAAGCCCAGCGGCGGGCTGACGCCCGACCCGAGCACCCTGCTCCCACCCGACGAACCGGTCCAGATCCTGGACGACGACGGCAACATCAACGCCGTCGACGGCTACCCGATCGACGACCTGGGCGACGAGGACTTCCGCGCCCTGTACCGCCACATGGTCGTCGCCCGACGCATCGACAAGCAGGCCATCAACCTGCAGCGGCAGGGCCAGCTGGGCGTCTACGCCTCGTTGCTCGGACAGGAAGCCGCGCAGATCGGCGGCGCCTACGCGCTGGCCCCGCAGGACTGGGTGTTCCCGTCCTACCGCGAGATGGGCACCGCGCTCGTGCGTGGCGTCAACCCCGGTCAGATGCTGCACCAGTGGCGCGGCACATGGCTGAGCGGCTACGACCCCTACGAGTTCCGCTTCGGCCTGCTGTCCATCCCGATCGGCACGCAGGCGCTGCACGGTGCGGGCTTCGCGATGGCCGCGAAGTTCGACGGGACCGACACCGTCGTCATGGCCTACTTCGGCGACGGCGCCACGAGCGAGGGCGACCCCCACGAGGGCATGAACTTCGCCGCGGTCTTCGAGGCCCCCGTCGTCTTCTTCGTCCAGAACAACCAGTACGCCATCTCCACGCCGCTCAGCGAGCAGACCAAGGCGCCGACGATCGCCCACAAGGCCGTCGGGTACGGCATGCCGGGCCTCCGCTGCGACGGCAACGACGTGCTGGCCAGCTACGCGGTCACCAAGCAGGCCGTCGAGCGTGCCCGCAGCGGGGGAGGGCCCTCGCTGATCGAGGCCGTCACCTACCGCATGGAAGCCCACACCACCGCCGACGACCCGACGCGGTACCGCTCGGGCGAGGAGATGGAGGAGTGGCAGCGGCGCGACCCGATCGCCCGCTTCGAGACGTTCATGAAGGCCAACGGGCTGCTGGACGACACCATCAAGACCGAGATCGACAACGAGGTCGAGAAGCTGGCGCGGATCATGCGCGAGGAGATCTACGAGGCGCCCCACGGCGACCCGATGGAGCTGTTCGAGCACGTCTTCGTCGACCCCGGCACGATGTTCGACGAGCAGCGCGACATGCTGCGACGCGAGCTCGCGGCGCAGGCCGCGGAAGAGGAGCAGTAAGCGATGGCGATCACCATGGCGCAGGCGCTGAACCAGGCCCTGCACGACGCGTTCGAGGCCGACGAGAAGGTCGTGCTGTTCGGCGAGGACGTCGGCACCCTCGGCGGGGTGTTCCGCATCTCCGACAAGCTGCAGGAGCGGTTCGGCGACAAGCGCTGCTTCGACACGCCGCTGGCCGAGTCGGGCATCGCGGGCACCGCGGTCGGCATGGCCATCTACGGCTACCGGCCGATCATCGAGATGCAGTTCGACGGGTTCACCTACCCGGCGTTCGAGCAGATCGTGTCCCACATCGCCAAGATGCGGAACCGGTCGCGCGGCACCGTGAAGATGCCGATCACCGTGCGCATTCCCTTCGGCGGTGGCATCGGCGCGGTCGAGCACCACTCGGAGTCCCCCGAGGCCTACTTCGCCCACACCGCGGGGCTGAAGGTCGTCTCGCCGGGTACGCCGTCGGACGCCTACAGCCTGCTGACGGAGTCGATCTTCTCCGACGACCCGGTCATCTTCTTCGAGCCGAAGCGTCGGTACTGGCTGAAGGAGGAGGCGTCGCTGCCGGTGCGGACCGAGCCGATCGGCAAGTGCGTCGTCCGCCGCGAGGGCACCACCGCCACGCTGGCTGCCTACGGGCCGATGGTGAAGACCTGCATGGAGACCGCCGAGGCCGCCGAGGCCGAGGGCTGGGACCTCGAGGTCATCGACATCCGCTCGCTGACCCCCTTCGACCACCAGACGATCGTGGAGTCGGTGGAGAAGACCGGCCGCCTGGTCGTCGTGCACGAGGCGTCCACCTCCGTCGGCTTCGGCGCCGAGGTCGCGGCCCGCGTGCAGGAGAAGGCCTTCTACCACCTGGAGGCGCCGGTCATGCGCGTCGGCGGCTTCGACGTGCCCTACCCCGCAGCCATGCTGGAGGAGTTCTTCCTCCCCGACGTCGACCGCATCCTGGATGCCGTCGGCCGCACGCTGGACTACTGAGCGCCTGACTACCCGAGCCATCCGCTCGACCTGGAGAGAACGCAATGAGCACCAAGGACTTCCTGCTGCCCGACCTCGGAGAGGGGCTGACCGAGGGCGAGGTCGTGTCGTGGCTCGTCGCCGTCGGTGACGTCGTCGAGGTCGACCAGTACGTCGCCGAGATCGAGACCGCCAAGGCCGTCGTCGAGGTCCCCTCGCCGTTCGGCGGCACCATCGTGACGCTGCACGGCGAACCCGGTGACGAGATCGCCGTCGGCTCGCCGCTGATCACGATCGACATCGGTGGCGACGACGCGTCCGGTTCCTCGGCTCCGGTCGAGGACGACACCGCTGCGGTCACCGACGAGGGCGACAGCGGCTCCGGTTCGGGTTCCGACGAGGGCGAGTCGGGCAGCGTGCTGGTCGGCTACGGCACCTCCGGCGGCAAGGGTTCGCGCCGTCGTCGTGTCGGCGCGTCCACCTCCTCCTCCGGTGCGGCTGCCCAGGCGGCGCCGCAGAAGGTCGAGCGCGAGGGTCGGCCGATGGCCAAGCCCCCTGTGCGCAAGCTGGCCAAGGACCTCGGCGTCGACCTCGACTACGTCGCCGGCACCGGCCCCGACGGCATCATCACCCGGGCGGACGTCGAGGCTGCGGCGAACGGCGCGACCTCGCAGGCGTCGGGTGTCCTCGTCACCGACGACGAGGGCCACACCCTCCCCTCCGCACCGCCCAACACGCCCGTTCGCGAGGAAGAGGACTACGACACTGCCGACCTGCGGTCGGACGCCAAGCGCCTCGCCCCCGCCGGCGAGCAGCCGCTCGTCGCCTCCTCCAACGGCTCGATCGCGCCAGTCGCACCGCAGGTGCGCGATGTGATCGCGATTCCGCCGGCGCCGGAAGGGGCGATGGCACAGGAGCGCGTCAAGCTGTCGCAGCTGCGCAAGGCCGTGTCCGCACAGATGACCCGCTCGCGTGGCGAGATCCCCGAGGCCGTCACCTGGGTCGAGGCCGACGCCACCCCGCTGTGGGAGTTCCGCGCCGAGCTGAACGCCTCGCAGTCGGAGGTCAAGGTCAGCCCGACCGCCATCATCATGCGGATGGCCATCGCCGCCCTGCGGAAGTTCCCGACCGTCAACGCGTCGCTGGACACCGCGGCGGAGGAGATGGTGCTGCACCGCCACGTCAACCTCGGCTTCGCCGCCCAGACCGACCGTGGCCTGGTCGTCCCCGTCATCAAGAACGCCCAGGACATGAACATCATCGACCTGGCGAAGACGCTCAACGAGATGGCCGACAAGGCCCGCGCCGGCAAGCTGACCCCCAGCGACATGAGCGGTGGCACGTTCACCATCTCCAACTACGGCGCGTTCGGCGTCGACGGTGGCGACATGGTGATCAACCACCCGGAAGCCGCGATCCTCGGCACCGGCCGGATCGCCGACAAGCCGTGGGTCGTCGACGGCGAGCTGGCGGTCCGCAAGACCATCACCTACTCCATCGCCTTCGACCACCGGATCATCGACGGTGGCGAGGGTGCCGGCTTCATCCGCTACCTCGCCGACATGACCGAGAATCCCACCCTCCTCACCGCGGCGCTGTGACGCGCGCCGTCACCGACGGGCTGTAGTCCGCATGGGCCGCAGCATGCCGGCGACCAGCCTCTCCGAGGAGCTGGCGCAGGTCGACGAGAACTGGTCGCCCCGACGGGTGGCCCGCTTCAACGGGCAGGAGGTCAGCGTCGCCCGCATCCACGGCGAGTTCGACTGGCACGTCCACTCCGACACCGACGAGGTCTTCCTCTGCATCTCCGGCGAGCTGGTCCTGCAGATCCGCTACGCCACGGGTGTGGAGGAGATCCACCTCGCCGCCGGTGACCTCCACGTCGTCCCCAAGGGTGTGACCCACCGGCCGATCGCCGAGGACCCGGCCGAGATCGTGCTGCTCGAGAAGGCCGGCACGGTCAACACGGGCGACTGACGCCCGTCCGGCCGACGAACGAACACGAAGGAACACGAGCAATGACCGAATCCGACAGCACCCACGACGTCATCGTCCTCGGCGGCGGGCCCGGTGGGTACGGCGTGGCCCTGCGCGCCGCCGTCCGCGGGTTGAACGTCGCGATGGTCGAGGCCGACAAGGTCGGTGGCACCTGCCTGCACTGGGGCTGCATCCCTTCCAAGGCCATGCTCCACGTGGGCAGCGTCCTGGACGAGGCCCGTGAAGCCGACCGGTTCGGCATCGACCTGACCGTCGCCGGGCTGGACGTCGCCAAGCTGGGGGCGTTCCGCGAGTCGGTCCAGACGCAGCTGTACAAGGGCCTCGAGGGGCTCGTGAAGTCGCGGAAGATCGACCTCGTCACCGGCTGGGGCAGCGTCGGCGCCGACGGGAAGTCCGTCACCGTGTCCGGCGGCGAGCGCGACGGCGAGGTCCTGCGCGCCGACAACGTCGTCATCGCCGTGGGCTCCTCGGTCCGGTCCCTGCCCGGGATCGAGATCGACGGCGACGTCGTCATCACCTCCGACGAGGCCACCAAGCTGGCGCGGGTGCCCGAGAAGGCGCTCGTCATCGGCTCGGGTGCGGTCGGCCTGGAGTTCGCGTCGCTGTTCAGGTCCCTGGGTGCGGAGGAGGTCGTCGTCGTCGAGGCGCTGGACCGCATCGCCCCGCTGGAGGACGAGGACCTGTCCAAGTCCCTCGCCCGGGCCTACCGCAAGCGCGGCATCACCACCATCGCCGGGACCGTCGCGTCGTCGGTCACCGTGTCGGAGGGCCCCAAGGGCAAGGCCGCCACGGTGAGCCTCGCCAACGGTGACGCCCACGTGGTCGACACCGTCCTGGTGGCCGTCGGCCGTGCGCCGCGGACCGCCGGGATCGGGCTGGAGGACCTCGGGATCCTCGACGAGCGGGGCTACGTCGTCGCCGACGAGTACGGCCGCACCGCGGTCGACGGCGTCTGGGCCGTCGGCGACATCCTGCCGCCGCCGGCGCTCGCCCTGGCCCATGCCGGGTTCGCCGAGGGGTTCAACGTCGCCGACCAGATCGCCGGTCACACCGTCGTCCCGGTCGACTACGCCCAGGTCCCGCGGGTGACCTACTGCACGCCGGAGGTGTCGTCGGTCGGCCTGACCGAGGCCCAGGCGGTCGAGCGGTACGGCAAGGACGCCGTCTCCTCCTCCAAGTACACCTTCAAGGGCAACGCCAAGGGCATCATCCACCAGTCCGACGGCTTCGTGAAGACCGTCGTCGGTGGGCCGGAGGGGGCCGTGCTGGGTGTCCACATCATCGGGCCGCACGCCACCGACCTGATCGCCGAGGCCCAGCTGATCACCGCATGGGGTGCCCTGCCCGAGGAGGTCGGCGCGCTGGTCCACCCCCACCCGACGCTGGCCGAGGCGATGGGCGAGGCCCACATGGCCGCGGCCGACCTGCCGTTCCACACCCACTGACCCGTCCACACCCCTGACCGCGCGGCCGGTCAGCTGGGCCAGCCGAGCGGCGGGCGCCAGATGGCCACGTCGACGGTCGGGCCCGCCTCGGTGTACCCGCCCCAGATGACGAGCTCGCTGCCCGTCCACGCGGCGACGGCGTTGACGCGGGGGCGGTCGACGTCCAGCACCTCCCACGCGTAGCCAGCCGGGTCCCACGACAGGAACGCCGAGGAGGGGTAGCCGCCGTACAGCAGCACGTGCTCGCCAGCCGTCGCGGTGGCCCAGCCGTACAGCGACGTCCGCGGATCGTCGACGCCGGGGAGCGGGGAGAGGGGTTCCCAGCTCCTGACCGCCGGACGGATCGACCCGAACCAGGGCGCGTCGTCGGCGGTCCTCCCGGCCACGACGAGGTCGCTGCGGGAGGTCCACACGCCGGCGAGCGGCGCCACCAGCCCCGGGAACGGCGCGACCCGCCACACATCGTTGGCTGGGTCGAACGTGGCCGCGAACGACGACGCCCGCTCCCGCTCGCCCCAGACCAGCACCGTCCCCGCCGGGTGCATGCCTGTCGCCTGCAGGGCGATCACCCGGGTGTCCCGACGACGGCCGCCCCCGTCGCCCGGCAGGGTGTCGTCCAGGACGAGGGGAGGGAGCATCCGCCAGGTGAGGGTGGCCCAGTCCAGCAGGGCAGCGCCGACGGCGGGCTGCACCGTCCCCGGCGCCTGACCACGCGGCGGCGCGGTCGCCCACAGGAGCACGAGCTCGGTTCCCGTCCACGCGACGGCGTCCACGCTCGGGACGGCCGCGGGTGGGTCGGTCACGTCGGTCCAGGTGCCGTCGGTCGGGTCGAGCACGTCCACGCGAGCGCACGGCATCGGCGCGTCACACGACGGCTCGCGGCCGACGACGGCGATCCGCTGTGTCCACTGGTCCCTGCCGGACGGGGTCGGGTCGTCCAGGTACCCCTCGATGAGCAGCACCTGCCGTCCGTCCGCCCGTCCGTCGGGGTGCGCGGGCAGGGGGCGCCACGACCGTCGCCACGGGTCGAAGGCAGCCACGTCGTCCTCGAAGCCGACGACCAGCGTGTCACCGGTCCACACGCCCCGGTGGACGGCCGGCACGTCGATGGGGGCCTCGGGCAAGTCGGTGATCCAGGTCCCCGTCACCCGTCGGACCGAGGGGTCGATCGCCGGGGGCCGCGACGGCCCCTGCGAGGGTTCCTGCGACGGCCCCTCCGATGGCGCCTCGGCCGGTGTGGCCCGTTCCGACGGTGACGGTGATGCCGTCGGGGTGCGGTCGGACGGCTGGGCTGCCGTGGGGGAGGGCAGGGGCAGCCCCGCCAGGCCGTCGGTCGCCTCCGATCGCGCCAGCCATCCGACCATCGCGACGAGGGCGACCCCGACCAGCACGCCGGTCAATCGGTGTCGACGCTGGTCCTCCGACCCTTCCACGTCCGCACCGTACACCCGTTGTCGCACCGCCTCCGACGCGTTCGTCGAGAGGAGGCTCGAGGACTCGTGCGTGGCCACCCGCACCACGGCTGGTACCGAACGTGTCCCGTCGTGCCCGTTGCGTAAATACGGGTCCGCTGGTACATATACGCTGCGGGCGGGGCAGTCCCGCTCGTCCCGGACCTCGAGGGGCCTTCGATGGAAGCCGATGCTCGCCGACGGACCCAACGGCTGCTGTACCTGCTCCTGCTGGCCCTCGTGGTCATCGTGGGCGCGGTGGCCGTCGGCAGCGCGATGACCGTCGGCGGTGCACTCGACGCGACCGGGCTGCTGGACCCCGACACCGCGCTCGGGGACGAGGGTGCCGACGTGACCCATCGCGACCCGCCGGAGACGTTCTGGTTCGAGGGGCGGACCCTCCACCTCGAAGAGCTGCAGGAGGCCGTGCAGGACGGGACCGTCCCCGACGGGCACGGCACCCACGGCATCCGCGCGTACCCGGAGCTCGTCGCTGCGTACGGCGGCGCCGACGCCATCGTCTTCCGGGACCTCGGTGCGTTGCAGGACTTCCTCGCCGACCGCGGCGACCCGGGCGCCGCGGCGATCGGCCGGCTGATCGACACGGTGGAGGACGAGTAGCCGTCCGCCCTGCCCGCACCGACGGGATATGGTGCGCGGGTCATGGCCTCGACTGCTCGTCCGTTCCTCGTGCTCACCGTGTCGGCGGTGCTGTCCCTCGTCCTGCTCGGGACCTGCTCGGTGGTCGGTCACGACGAGACCGCCAGCGACGTCGACCCGCTGCTGCTGCACCAGCTCCGCGAGGGCCACACCGTCCTGCTGTTCCGCCACGCCCTCACCGACCGGTCCGCCAGCGACCTGGACCCGACGGCCCGCGGCACCTGCGATCAGCAGCGCAACCTCTCACCCGACGGCGTCGAGCAGGCCCACCACATCGGCCGTCGGCTGCGTGCCCTCGAGATCCCCGTCGGCAGGACCTTCGCCAGCCCCTTCTGCCGGACCGTCGACACCGCCGAGGCCATGACGGGAGAGGTGACGACGACCGACGCCTTCCTCAGCCTGACCGCTGCGCTCGACGCCGCCGGTGCCGACGCCATCACCGAGGCCGGCCGGGCGCTCATCGCCGAGCAGCTGGAGTCCGCCGACGTCACCGTCGTCGTCACCCACACCCAGAACATCGAGGCGTTGGCCGGGGTCACCGTGGGGGAGGGTGATGCCGCCGTCGTCGATGCCGGCGGGCTGGTCGGGGTGATCCACGCCGACGAGTGGTGACCAGCAGGCCAAGGGTCACCCGTCCCGTCGTGACGATCACCTCACCCTCCGGAGGCTCGTGACACCGCACGTCAGCCTCCCGTAAGCTGCCGTCGGGACGCCTCGGCGTTCCCCATGCGTTCGACCATCACATCGACACGCAGGCGGATGAGGGGACAACACCATGCACGAGTACACGCTGAAGCCCATCGGCGACGCCGGCGCGCCGGCGGTGTGGGGTGAGATCGTGACCCTGCTCGCCGCCCGGACGGGGTCCTTCGCCCCCGGCCCGCTGATCCGGTCCGGCAACCCCAGCAACGCCCTCGAGCTGTCCGACGGCTCCACCGTGGTCGGCGTGCAGGTGCTGCTGTGGGGGCCCGAGCTGATCGTCTTCCGGTTGCCACGCACGCCGTTGCCGGGCCGCGACCTGGAGCTGACGTTGATCACCGGACTGCCGGGGGATGAGGTCACCAGCCGCACGCGGATGACCGTCTTCGACCACCCCTCCCGTGTCGGGGCCGCCAGCGACGCCGCGTGACCGGCACGGGCTGACCGGCACGGGCTGACCGGCACAGCCCCACCCGTCGGGTGGGGGACATCCCCCATCCGGTACCCCGACGTCCGGATCGGGGCGGCACGAGGGAGTCCACCGATACCCCCGGCCCGGATCCCGTCGGATCCTGCGATGCATGACCAACACCCCGCTCGCCGACCCTCCCGCCCCACCCGTCACCGCGCCGCGCGAACCCGCCCTGCGAGCCCGGGGACTGACCAAGGTCCACGGCAACGGCGACACCGCCGTCGTCGCGCTCGACCGGGTCTCCGTCGACATCGCCGTCGGCCGGTTCACCGCCGTCATGGGCCCATCGGGGTCCGGCAAGTCCACCCTGATGCACCTGCTCGCCGGGCTCGACACCCCGACGGAGGGGACCGTCACGCTCGGCGACACCCGCCTGGACACCCTCGGTGACACCCAGCTGACCCGGCTTCGCCGCGACCGCATCGGCTTCGTCTTCCAGTCCTTCAACCTTCTGCCCACCCTCACCGCCGGGGAGAACATCGTCCTGCCGCTGCGGCTGGCCGGCCAGCGGACCGATGACCCCTGGATCGACGAGGTGATCGACGCCGTCGGCCTGCGCGACCGCCTCGGCCACCGTCCGGCCGAGCTGTCTGGCGGCCAGCGCCAACGGGTCGCCATCGCCCGCGCCCTCGCCACCCGCCCCGACGTGATCTTCGGCGACGAGCCGACCGGCAACCTCGACTCCGCCAGCGGCGCCGACGTGCTGGCCTTCCTGTCCCGTGCCGTCCGCGAGCTGGGCCAGACCGTGGTCATGGTCACCCACGACCCCGTCGCGGCCGCATGGGCCGACACCGTCCTCTTCCTCGCCGACGGCCGCTTGGTCGACCGCATCACCGCCCCCACCGCCGAGCAGGTCCTGGACCGCATGAAGGCCTTCGGGGAGGTGACGGCATGATCGCGGTCACCCTCCAGCAGCTCTGGGCCCGCACGCGTCGCCTGGTCGGCACCGGCCTCGCCGTGGTGTTCGGCATCGCGTTCCTGGCCGGCACCATGGTCCTGACCGACACGATGCGCGCCAGCTTCGAGACCATGTTCGGGCAGGCCAACGCTGGCATCGACGCCGTCGTCCGTGGCACGGCGTCCATCGGGACCGACCTGGCCGGCCAGACCGCACAGGTCGACGCCGACGTGCTCGACGACATCCGCACCGTCGACGGCGTCGCAACCGCCGCAGCCGAGGTCGAGGGCATCGCCCAGGTCCTCGCCGCCGACGGGACCGCCATCGGCGGCGACGGGCCACCGACCCTGGGCCTCGGCTGGATCGACGACCCGACGCTGAGCAGCTACGAGCTGGTCGACGGTCGTGCCCCCACCGGACCGGGTGAGATCGCCCTCGACACCGCCACCGCCGAACGAGGCGAGCTGGGGGTCGGCGACACCACCGTGGTGCGCACGCCCGCGCCGGTCGACGTCACCGTCGTCGGCCTCGTCGACCTCGTCGGCGGCACCCCCTCCGACGGACCGACCTTCGCCCTGTTCGACCCCACGGAGGCCGGCAGGGTGCTGCTCGGCCGCACCGACGTGGTCACCCGCATCATCGTCGCGGCCGAGACCGGGGTCGACCAGCAGGTGCTCGTCGACCGGATCCAGCCGCTGCTCCCCGACGGCGCCGAGGCGCTCACCGGCGCCGCCCTGAACGAGGAGCTCGTCGACGAGGTCGGCGTGGAGTTCCTCGACTTCTTCGAGCGGATGCTGCTCGTCTTCGCCGGTATCGCGCTGCTCGTCGCCACCTTCAGCATCTTCAACACCTTCTCCATCACCACCGCCCAGCGCACCCAGCAGTCCGCGCTGCTGCGCACCCTCGGCGCCACGCGTCGACAGGTGCTGGGCGCGACCATGCTCGAGGCCGTCGTCGTCGGTGTCGTCGCCTCGACCGTCGGGCTGCTGGCCGGGCTGGGCCTGGCCGCCGGGTTGATCCGCGTCATCGTCGCGCAGGGATGGATCGTCGACAGCGGCGGCCCCGTCGTCATGGGCGACACCGCGATCGCCGCGGTTGTCGTGGGGCTCGTCGTGACCGTCGGGGCCGGGGTGGTGCCCGCCATCCGCGCGTCGGCCGTCGCCCCGCTGGAGGCCCTCCGACGCGCCGACATCGACCGCTCCGACACCTCCGTGGTTCGTGCCGTCGTCGGCACGCTGCTGACGGTCGTCGGGCTCGGACTGCTCTGGGCCGCACCACGAGCCGCCGACGCGCTGCTGCCGATGGCCGGCGGCGCCGTCGCGACCCTCGTCGGCCTCGTCGTGCTGGGCCCGGTCGTGGCACGCCCGGCGGCGGGCCTGCTCGGCGCCGGGCTGCTCCGGCTGCGCGGTGCGACCGGGGCGCTCGCCCGCGAGAACGCCATGCGCAACCCGCGCAGGACCGCCGCGACCGCCTCGGCCCTGATGGTCGGGGTAGCGGTGGTGACCCTCTTCACCGTCGTCGCCGCGTCGATCCGGGCGACCCTGGACACCGAGGTCCGTCGGTCCTTCGGTGGTGACCTGGTCGTGATGTCGGAGGGGTTCTCCGGCAGCGGCCTCGATCCGGCGCTCGCGCCGGAGCTGCAGGCCGACTCGGTGATCGATCGTGCGCTTGCGCTGGGACTGGGGGCGGGGCTGGTCGACGGCGAGGAGCTCGTGTTCAGCGTCGCCGACCCCGCGGCGGTCGAGGAGGTCATCGACCTCGAGGTCACCGCGGGTGCCCTGGCCGACGTCGGCCACGAGGGCATCGCCGTGTCGGCGGACCACGCCGAGGCCGCGGGCCTGGCCATCGGCGACCCGATCACCATGACCTTCGTCGACGGCGTCGAGCAGGTGCTGACCGTGGAAGCGGTCTTCGCGGCCGGGCCGGGAGACGGGCTGTCCACCCACCTCCTCGCCCCCGAGGCCTACGCGCCCCACGCGATCCAGCGGTCCGACACCACCATCCGGATCCTGCTGGCCGACGGGGTGTCGGTTGCCGACGGCCGGACCGCCGTGGAGGCCATCACCGAGCGGTTCGGCTCACCCGTGGTCCTGGACCGTGAGGAGTTCTCCGCGGAGATGTCGAGCGACGTCGACGGGGTGCTGGCCTTCGTCTACGGCCTGCTGGCCCTCGCCATCGTCATCGCATCGATGGGGATCGCCAACGCCCTGTCGTTGTCGGTCCACGAACGTGTCCGCGAGATCGGGCTGCTGCGGGCCGTCGGCCAGACCCGCCGGCAGCTGCGCGCGATGGTCCGCTGGGAGTCGGTCCTCGTCGCGGTCTTCGGCACCGTCGGCGGCCTCGGGCTCGGCAGCCTGATCGGCTGGGCTGCCATGCGCGCCACCGCGGCGTCGGAGGGCATCGGCACGTTCGCGCTGCCGACGACCCAGCTGGCGGTCGTCCTGGCCGTCGGTGCGGCGGTCGGCGTGCTGGCGTCGGTCAGGCCGGCCCGCCGGGCGGCCCGCGTCGGGGTGCTGACCGCCATCGCGACGGAATGAGGCGCTGCGGTCCCGCGGTCCCCACCGGTCCGGGCATGCGGGGCCGGGCGTGCGGGGCCGGGCGTGCGGGTCCGGGTGTGTGGGTCCGGGTGTGTGGGTCAGGGGGCCGGCTGGAACAGCGGGTGGTGGCGCAGCACGAACGCCTGCTGCTCGCTGATCGCCAGCGCGTCGGAGTCGTGGAACATCAGGTTGTCGCCATCGGGGCACTCCTCGGCGTCCACGAACCCGTCGGCCCCGTCGCCGAGGCTGCCGTCGAACTCCGCCGCCACGCACTCGGGGGTGTCGTCGAAGAGGTCGAAGGTGTCCCCCTCGGCCTCGGTGGTGTGTGGCAGCCCCATCAGGTGCCCGGCCTCGTGCCACACGGTCGCGGCCAAGTCGGTGACGTCCCGTGAGCCGTCGGCGATCATCAGCACGCACGACGTCGACAGGCCCGGCAGGATCGTGGCGCCCGGCAGCCCCGCGGCGTTGCCCTCCGTCTCGCCCTCCTCGTCGTCGGGGTCGACGACCCGGTCGACGATGGCGAACGCCAGCCGGCGGCTGGGCCCCTCCCCGGTGTCGAGTGACCCGCACAGCTCGCGCTGGGCCGCGTCGTCGCCGCTGGAGGGCAGCTCGATGTCGGCGAACGCCTCGGTCACCGCCGGGTCGGCGTCGACGAACGCCAGGTCGCCGACCGCCAGGCCGTGGGCGCCGAGGATCGTGTCCCCGGCGTTGCGGTAGACCAGCGCCAGCTCCTCCCGCTCGGCCTGTGAGGCCTCGGCGAAGGCGAACGAGGCGACGTGGAACGTGACGTCGACGACCTGGTCGGTGGCCAGCGGGCCACGCTTGAGGATGGCCTGCGCCGACTCGAGCCCGGCGTCGCTGTCCACGACGAACGTCCACTCGCCGGGCTGCAGGGGTTCGTCTGCGTACAACGGCAGCAGCACGGCGGTGTCACCGAAGTTGGAGGGCTGCAGCTCCAGCGGCGCATCGACCAGCGTTCCGTCGGGGGCGATGATGGCGTCGACGAACACCTCGTCCTCGGGCCCCTGCCCGCGGGCGAGGAACAGCAGGCTGACCTCGTCGGCCGCCACGTCGACGACGACCTCACTGGACTGGTCCAGCTCGAGCTCGACGATGCGCAGGTCGTCCGTCGGCCCCGGCGCCACGTCCTCGTCCGCGTCGGCGTCGCCCCCGTCAGCGTCGTCCTCGACCGGGTCCGGCGCGACCACCTCGAGGTCATCGGCACCGGTGCAGGCCCCCGCCAGCCCGCCCAGGACGAGGAGCAGCGCGAGGGCCCGGCGCATCGCCTAGTCCTCGCTCAGGATGTGGCGCTGCAGCTTGCGCATGCCGCCCAGCCACCGCTCCCGGTCGTTGGCACGGTTCTGCTCGTACTGCTCGACCTCTGGGTGGGGGAGGATGAGGAAGCGGTCCTCGGCGATGGCCTCGGCCACCGCGTCGGCGATCTCGGCCGGCTCCTTCACGCCGAGCGCCGCCAGCTTCTGCCCGCCGGGGATGTCCTTGAGGTCGTCCAGCAGGGGGGTGGAGACGAACTGCGGGCACAGCGCCGAGACGGTGATGCCCTTGTCGGCGTGCGTGATCGACACCCATTCGGCCAGCGACACGACGGCGTGCTTGGTCACCGAGTACGGCGCCGACCCCAGGCTGGTCAGCAGGCCGGCGGCGCTGGCGGTGTGCAGGACGTAGCCGCCGCCACGCTCGATGGCGCGGGGCAGCCAGGCCCGCAGCGCCCAGACGTGCGCCATCACGTTGACCCGCCAGATGGTGTCCCACGTCTCGTCGGTGGTGTCGGTGACGTCGGTCCCGGTCGCGATGCCGGCGTTGAGGACGAGCAGGTCGATCGGCCCGACCGCCGCTTCGGCCTCGTCGATCATCGCCTCGTTGGCCTCGGCGCTGCCGACGTCGGCGGTCAGGGCCACCCCGCCGATCTCGTCGGCCACGGCCTGTGCCGCCTCGGCGTTCATGTCGGCCACCACGACGGTGGCGCCGTCGGCGGCGAACCGCCGGCACATGGCCGCTCCGATGCCGCTGCCGCCACCCGTGACCAGTACGCGCTTCTCGTTGGTGTCCATGGTCGGTGAGCCTACTCCCGGGGGCCCGGTCGACTCCCAGCCCGACGGGGGCCCGGCGGGCAGGCAGAGACGCGGTCTCGTGTTGCCTCGTCCACCCGCACCACACGGCTCGTGACTGGTGTGGCTGATGGGGCAGATGTGGCCAGTGTTGACGTCAGCAGCGTTGTGAGGTTCAGTGGAGTCACTATGGCCGATCCCTTCCCCACGGCCCTGCAGCGGATCAGCGATGAACGCTGGGTGACGCTGGACGTCGTCACGCGAGAGCGTGGACGGCTTGTTGCGCGTGTCGCCGAGGCGCCCGACCATGCCGCGGTCGTGCGCTGGAGCGCCGACGAGGACTACGACCGTCACCTCCGCCAGCTGCTGGCCTCCCCTCCACCGGACTCCGGTCCCGGCATCCACATCACGTGGCCCACCGACCTGCTGCACGACCTCGACGCCCGCGTCGTCGGGTACCTGGCGCCGCGGATCACCGGGCGGTCCACGTTCCCGCTGGCGGACTTCCTCGATCCGACCCGGCGTGCCGAGATCGCGCCGATGGCGACCCGGCGGCACCAGCTGCGCGTCGCCCGGAACATCGCCACCGCCGTCGCCGCGCTGCACCACGCCGGCCACGGGCGTGTGCGGGGCCGACACCTCCGGCTGGACGACCGAGCCCGCGTGATCGTCGTCCGCAGCGACGAGCTCGTCTCCGCGGCCGACGCCGGCATCATCGCCGACGACGAGCGCCGGCTGGGCTACCTGATCCAGCGGCTCGTCGGTGGGCGACCGTGGACGTCGGGTGGTCAGCTCGGCGTGCTGCTGGCCCGCGACGCCGGGCGCAGCCGCACCTCCGCCGAGACCTGGTTCCACGCCCTCCGCGACGCCGAGCGCAACCTGCCCGAGCAGCGGGTGTCCGTCAGCCCGGCGGCCGGCGACGACAGCCAGGCCGAGGAGCGGATCGCCACCCCGTCGGACCTGGCCAGCGCCCTCCGCGCCGCCGAGGACGCCAAGCGGTCCGCCGCCTCCACTCCTCCCTGGGCCAGGACCCATTCGTCCGGACCGGCGGCGACACCCGCCGCCCCGACGGCACCGTCCGGCCCGCGGAAGCCGATCGTCATCCGTGTGCCCGACGACGACGGCATCGACCGTCCGTCGCCCGACCGGCCCATCCCGATCGACTCCCGTCTGTCGGCCGACCTGCCCATCGCCTCCTCGCCACGGGTGCGGTACGTGGGGACCAACACCCAGCGGGCCGAGGACCCGGCGCCCCGCCCACGGCGGCGTGTCGTCGAACCGGCCACAGACGGCGATTCGCCGACACAGCACGGGGACACGCCGCCCACCAGCACGATGCGTGTCGCCGAACCGGCCACGGGTCGCCGTTCGACGACACACCTCGAGGGTGGACCGGCCAGCCCGGGCGCCTTGGCCAGCCCGGCCACCTCGGCCAGCCCGGTCACGTCGGTCACGCGGGCGCCGGTCGTCGAGCCGGCGGCGCACCGCGCCCAGACCCTCGTCATGCCAGCGGTCGAGCCCGAGCCCAACCCCGAACCCCGGGGGAGGAGGGGGCTCTGGCGCGCGACAACCGAACGGTCCGGGGGCGCCATGGCCTCGACGACCGCGACCCCCACCCCTTCCGCGACACCGGCGACCACCAGGCCCGCCGCGTCGAAGCCGGACGTGCGGGGTCGGCCGGCCCGGTCGGGGGAGACCTTCTCCTCCGGCATGGCCCGCGCGACCTTCACCATCGCCTTCGCCCTGCTGCTCGGCGGGGCCGCCAGCGTGGCCCCGTTCGCGGCGTTCATCGCCGCCGCCACCGTCGTCTTCACCCGGGCAGCCGTCGACACCGGTCAGCGGAAGGCCACGATGGGCCGTGGCCAGCAGGTGGCGATCACCGCCAGCCGGCTGCTGCCGTTCGCGACCGGCGGGATCGCCCTGGCGGCGTTCGTCCTCCTCGACCTGTTGCTGGTCCTCGGCCTGGTCATGGCGATCGCCCAGCGCCTCTTCGAGTACGGGCCCGGCTTCACCCTGACGTGGATCCTCGACCTGCCCGAGGTGCCCGTGCTGGTCCGCTGGTTCGCCTTCGTGGTGGCCGGCGCGACGGGCCTGTCGATCGGCGGCGGGGTCCACGACAGCCTCAAGGCCCGAACCGGTGGCCGGCGGATGCTGGCCACCCCTGCGTTCGCCCTGGCGATCGCGGTCGGCCTCGTCGTGCTGGACGCCGGGATCGTCTGGTGGCCCCTCCCGACGGTCGGCTGACCGCGGGGCAGGGCCGACCGTCGGCTGCCCCGCCCCGACGGTTCGGCCCGCCGGGCCTCGGGGCGTCAGGCCCGGGTGAACGTGGTGGTGCCGTCGACGACCCGGCGGGTCACGGTGCCGCGGACGGCCAGCAGCTCGAGGTGCGCGGCGGTCTCCCAGACCGCAAGTGTCTTGTTGAAGTCGTTCAGCTCCTCGAACGGGGTCTCCCGGCGGGTCCAGCCGATCCGGCTGGCCACGACGAACGCGGAGGATCCGCCCTCCGACAACGCTGCCCGGCAGGCGTCCAGCCGGACGTCGTGATGGGCCGTCAGCTCGTCCACCCGACCCGGCAGGTCGGTGAAGACCTCGCCGTGGGCCGGCAGGACCAGCTCGACGTCCAGCGCCGCCACCCGCGCCTGGGACTCCAGGAAGTCCACCAGCGCCAGCCGGTTGGTGTTCGGCTCGAAGCCGATCGACGGGGTGATGTGTGGCAGCACGTGGTCGCCGGAGAACAGGACCTTCCGGTCGCCGTGCAGGAAGCACAGGTGGCCGCGGGTGTGGCCGGGCGTCAGGATCGCCGTCAACGCGCCGTCCGACAGCGGCGCCTGCTCGCCGTCGGCCACCCACCGGCCGGGCGGCTGCCAGGTCAGCGGCTCCTTCACCGCCCCGTCGCTGGCCCGACCCTTCTCGGCCAGCGCGACCGCGCCGTGCGCCTCGAGCTGGTCCAGCCGCTCCAGGCGTGACTCGACCGGGTCGGTGACGAGGATGGTGAAGCTCCCCTTCTCCTCCTCACCCAGCCAGTACTCACCGGCGCCGGCGCGACGCAGCTCGTCGGCCTGCCCGAGGTGGTCGTAGTGCATGTGGGTGATCAGCATGCGGTGCACGTCACCGAGCTCGGCGCCGGCCACGGCCAGGCCCCGGTCGATGGCCGCCCTTGCCTCCGGGCCGTTCCAGCCCGAGTCGACCAGCGTCACCCCGTCACCGTCCTCGATCATGTAGACGTTGACGGCTCGCAGCCCGTCGTTGGGCAGCGGCACGGGGACCCGGTGGATCCCGGGCGCCACGGTCTCGACTTCGGGGTCACTCCACACCATCGGCTCTGCTCAGCTTCCTCCGGCGATCGCCGCCGCTCGTTCGCACACCGCGAGCACCTGGTGGGCTCGCTGGATCTCCACGTCGAGGAACTTGTACTCGCGTCGGAGGACCAGCACACCCGAGGCGACCCGCAGCGCCAGCTGTCGGCGGTCCTTCTTCGACGGCCACTCGGCGTCGGGGAGGATCTCCGCCGACGCGGCGCGCAGCAGGCCGCCCATCAGGGTGGCCAGCCCGTCCTCGACCGGCATGGCGCCGCTCATCAGCGTGTCGATGCCGGTGGCCAGCCGTGCGGTGGCGTCGCCGGGCACACCCCTGGACAGGCCGGCGTGGATGACGCTGACCCCCTGCATGGCCTCGAGCGCCGAGACGAGCGAGGCGATGTCGGAGGTCACGACCCACAGGTCGTCGATGGCCATCTCCTGGGCGGTCTCGACCACCTCGACGGCCTGGATGTCCCCGCCGGTCTCGGCGATGGCACCGGCGAGGGTCGCCAACATGCCCGGCACGTCGGGGATCTGGCAGCGCAGCAGGATCTCCATCGGCCCGAAGCCTGCCACGCCTGTGTGTCAGAACCGAGTCGGCGCCCCGGGAGACCCATCCGGCCCGCGGTCACGCCGGCGGCGGCAGCGGTGGCGTCAGCGGCACGCCGAGGTGGCCGAGCGTGCGGGTTGCCGAGGCGCCCAGCGTCCCACCGTCCTCCGGCCGCGCCGGCACGACGGCGTAGCCATCGGTCACCCACGTCGGCTGGGCCGTCAGCGCCTCGACGTACCAGCCGTCCCGGTCCTCGGCGAACGACAACGTCACGATCGCCCCGTCCCGTCGGGTCACCGACTGCCGCTGCCCGGACAGGAAGTTGCCCAGCCCGTAGACGACCGGTCGGTCGCTGATCCACTCCACCGGCTGCACGACGTGGGCGTGGTGGCCGATCAACGCGTCGACCTCCCCGCCGGTCATCAGCAGGGCGGCGACGTCACGCTGGTGGGCCGACGGGGCGTGCTGGTACTCGTTGCCCCAGTGCAGGCTGACGACCACCACGTCGGCGCCGGCCGCCCGCAGCTCGCGGACCCGGTCGAGGATCGCCGCCGGGTCGATGCGGGTCACCGACCACTCGTGGCCGCCCGGGGCAGGCAGCCCGTTCAGGCCGTAGGTGGCCGAGAGGAACCCGACCGCCACCCCCTCCACCTCGTACAGCACCGGGGCCAGCGAGTCCGCCTCGGTGCGGTACATGCCGCGGTGGGCAACGCCGGCGGCGTCCAGGGCGTCGAGGGTCTGGACCAGCCCCGGCCATCCCTGGTCCGCGGAGTGGTTGGAGGCGGTCGAGCAGATGTCCCACCCGGCACCGGCGATCCCGGTGGCCAGCTGGGCCGGGGCGTTGAACCGGGGGTAGCTGGAGTACGGCCCGTCGGGGTCCAGCGGCACCTCCAGGTGGCACAACCCCACGTCGGCCGCCGACAGGTGCGGGGCCACCGCCGCCAGCTGCGGGCCGAAGTCGAAGGAGCCGTCGGGCCGGGCGGCGGTGGTCCGGACCGGCGTGTGGATCAGCAGGTCCCCGGTGGCCGACAGCGTGAAGGATCGGTGGGGCGGGTCGGGACGCCGGGCGTAGTACTCCGGGGTGGGCCGCTCCGGGGGCTGGGCACCTGCCGGCCCCGCCGACAGCAACGCCGGGAGCAGGGCGAACAGCAGGGCCAGCACGGCGAGCGCCGCCGTGCCGCCGGCCGTCCTGGGCACCGCGCCGCCCGTCCTGGGCACCGCGCCGCCCGTCCTCGGCGCTGCCTGCCGGGCGGCGGGGACCGAACGGCGCGTCATCCTCCGGACACCGCCGGGAGGATCGCCAGCTCGTCCCCGTCGGCCAGCGGCAGGTCGTCGTCCAGCCGGGTCGTCGCGCCGTTGTGGACGCACAGGACGTGGCGTCGCAGGTGGCCGTCCTCGTCGAACAGCCGCACGGTCAGGGTCGGGTGCTGCCGGCACAGGTCCTCCACCGCTGCACGAACTGTCGTCCCCTCGACCACCACCTCGCGCACCCCACCGATGGCCGGGCGCAGCACCCCCGGCAGCCGAACCGTCGTGCTGGCCACGCGGCTACAGGACCGCGACCGCGTGGATGCGCGGGAAGGTGCCGGGCAGCTCGTGCCACGAGTCGCCCGCGTCGTCGGTCGCCCACAGCCGCCCGCCGGTCGTGCCGGCGTACACCCCGCCGTCCCCGTCGACGGCCATCGCCCCGCGCAGGACCGTGTCGTAGGTCGGTTCGTCGGGCCAGCCGACGCCGGAGGCCTGCCAGGACTCCCCACCGTCGGTCGAGCGGTAGGCCGCGAAGCGCCCCTCCACCGGGGTGCGGTTGACGTCGGCCTCCAGCGGCATCACGAACAGGCTGCCCGACCCCGCGTCCCGCACGATGGGGAATCCGAAGCTGGCCGGGAGGCCCTGCTCGATCCGCTGCCACGAGTCGGCGCCGTCGGTGGTGCGGTACACCCCCGAGTGGTCCTGCCGCCAGATCGTGTCGGGATCGTCGGGGTCGGCCACCACGGCATGCACGCACGTGCCGATCCCGTCGTCGGCCCCGTCCGGGTCGACCCCCTCCACCCCGCGGTTTGCCGGGGTGAACGACGCGCCGCCGTCGTCGCTGCGCAGCACGCCGATGGAGGAGGCCGCTGCCCAGATCCGCTGGTCGTCGGTCAGGACCCGGTGCAGGCACATGCCGCCGGCGCCGGGGATCCACTTCGGCCGGGTGGGATGGGTGTTGTAGGCCTCGACCGGCTGCCAGGTGACGCCGTCGTCGTCGCTGGTGAACAACCCCGCCTGGGCGACACCGCACCAGATCCGCCCCGTCGGGTCGGTGGAGAAGTGCCAGATCCGCTCGACCTTGGGCTTGGTGCCCGTCGGGTCCTCGGCGGGGAACGCCGGCCCGTCGACGACCTGGGTCCACTCCTCCAGGTCCGTCGAGCGGTGCACCGCCGGGCCGAACCAGCCCGACGCGGTCCCTGCGAGGTAGTCACCCGCCGGGGTCGTGCCGAAGGCGGTCACCTGCCATCCGGTGAAGAACGGCCCCTCGACCGTCCAGCTGCGGCGGTCGTCGCTGCGCAGCAGCCACCCGCCCTTGTCCGTCCCCACTCCGAGCGTTGTCCCCATGGCGGCATCCTAGCCCTGGGGTGCGACACGCGGCAGGGGGTCTAGGCTCGCCGGTCATGAGCACCCCCGAGACCAACCGGGTGTGGCGCCTGACCGAGCGCCCCACCGCCGCCTTCTCCCCGGACGAGCACGTCGAGCTCGCCAGCCAGCCCGTGCCCGAGCTCGGTGACGGCCAGGCCCTGGTGAAGGTCACCCACCTCTCCCTCGACCCGACCATCCGCGGCTGGATGCAGCAGGACACCTACCTGCCGGCCATCGGCATCGGCGAGGTCGTCCGCTCGATGGGCATCGGCGAGGTCGTCGAGTCCACGTCCGACAGGTACCCCGTGGGTGCGCTCGTCAGCGGCCTGACGGGCTGGCAGGAGTACGTCGTCGCCGAGGAGCGTGGCGCCGGCGCGATGCAGGTCCTCCCCGAGGGCACCGACCCGCTGGTCGCGATCTCGCTGTTCGGCCCCACCGGCCTGGCGGCCTACTTCGGCCTGCTGCGCGTCGGTGAGCTGAAGGAGGGCGACACGGTCCTGGTCAGCGGTGCGGCCGGGGCGACTGGCTCGGTCGTCGGGCAGATCGCCAAGCTGAAGGGCTGCCGGGTCATCGGCACGGCGGGCGGGCCCGAGAAGTGCGCCTACGTCGTCGACGAGCTCGGCTTCGACGAGTGCGTGGACTACAAGGCCGACGACGTCGCCAAGACGCTGCGGTCCGTGATCGGCCCCGACGGGGTCGACGTGTACTTCGACAACGTCGGTGGTCCGCTGCTGGAGATGGCGCTGTCCAACCTGGCGCTGCACGCCCGCATCGTGATCTGCGGCGCCATCTCGCAGTACGACGGTGCGGCGCCGAAGGGCCCGCGCAACTACTCCAACCTGATCGTGAAGCGCGCGAAGATGGAGGGTTTCCTCATCTTCGACTACGCCAAGGAGCACCCGCAGGCCTTCGCCGACCTCGGCCAGTGGGCCGCGGAGGGCAAGGTCAACGCCAAGGTCGACCTCGAGCACGGCATCGAGGCGGTCCCGACGGCCTTCACCAAGCTGTTCACCGGCGGCAACGTCGGCAAGAACGCCGTGGCCCTGTAGGTCAGCGTCTCCGGGCTCGCGGACGCCCGACCCGCCGACCACGAGTTGTGCAGTTCGGCGCACCGGGCGGCCGAGCTGCGCAGGCCGCGCCCGGCGTGGTGCAGGACGGCCGGCATCCCGGCCGTGCTGCACATTCCGGTCTGGTGAGGGTCAGCCGGTGACGCCGTGCTCGTGGGCCCAGACGACGGCCTGCACGCGGTCGCGGACGCCGAGCTTGTCGAAGACGCGCGACACGTGGGTCTTGACCGTCGCCTCGCCCACGACGAGGTCCTCGGCGATCTCGGCGTTGGAGCGGCCGGTCGCCAGCAGGCCGAGCACCTCGCGTTCCCGGTCGGTCAGCAGGTCCAGCGCCGGGTCGTGCTCGACGGGGGCAGGGCCGTCGGCGAACGCCTGGATCAGCCGTCGGGTGATCGACGGGGACAGCAGCGAGTCGCCGGCCGCGACGACTCGCACCGCGTCGATCAGCTGGGTCGGCGGGGCGTTCTTGAGCAGGAACCCGCTGGCCCCCTGCCGCAAGGCCCGGAAGACGTAGTCGTCCCGCTCGAAGGTGGTCAGGACGACGACCTTCGGCGGGTCGGGCAGCTCGCCGATGGCCTCGGTGGCGGCCAGCCCGTCCATGACCGGCATCTGGATGTCCATCAGCACCACGTGGGGGCGGAGTGTCCGTGCCAGCCGCACGCCCTCGCGGCCGTCCCCGCCCTCGCCGACGACGGCGATGTCGGGCTCGGACTCGAGGATCATCCGCAGCCCCGACCGGACCAGCTGCTGGTCGTCGACCAGCACCACCTCGATCAGCTCGCCGGCCACGTCGGTCACCGCGTCACCTCCTCGTCGAGGCGTGTCGAACCCTCGTCCGTCGTGTCGTTCACCCCAGAGGCCGCCGGAGAATGGGGCCCCGATCGTGCCGAACCTCGCCCAGGGACGACGTGGGCCCCGATCGCGCCGGTTGTCGCGCCGCCGGGGAGGGGGAGGGTCGCGGCGACCCGGTAGCCACCGCGGGGGAGGGGGCCGGCCTCGATCGTCCCGCCGAGCATCGCCGCCCGCTCGCGCATCCCGAGCAGCCCACGGCCCCCGCCCGGACCAGCCGGCGTGGCACCGGCCGGGGCCGGCCCGTTGACCACCTCGACCTGCAGCACCCCGGCGAGGTGGGTCAGCACGACGGTCGTCTCGGCCCCCGGCGCATGCCGCATCACGTTGGTCAGCGCCTCCTGCACGATCCGATGGGCGGACAGGCCGACGGAGTCCGGCACGGCGGGGGACCGGCCGATCTCGCGCAGCTCCACGGGCAGCCCCGCCTCGGCCAGGGTGTCCACCAGCGCGGGCAGGCCGTCGAGGGTCGGCTGGGGTGCGTCGATGCCGTCCGACGGCGCCTCCCGCAGGATGCCGACCAGGCGCTGCAGCTCCTCCACCGCCTGCCGGGCCGAGGACTCCACGGTCCCCAGCGCCTCGGCTGCGCGCTCGGGGTCCTTCGCCATGACGTGCCGTGCCGCCGCAGCCTGCACCCCCATGACGCTGACGTGGTGGGCGACGACGTCGTGCAGCTCGCGGGCGATCCGGACCCGCTCGGCCACGACCGCCTGCTGCGCCCTGGCCTCGCGTTCGGTGGCCAGCTGCTCGGCGCGTCGCGACAGCTCGGCCCGGTCGATCCGCTGGTGGCGATCCCGGTCGCCCAGCACCCACGCCGCGACGTAGAAGCCGGCGTTGATGCCGACGGAGAACAGCAGCCCGACGACCGTCTCGAACCCGACCAGCTCCACGTCGCCGGCCAGCTGCACGAAGAGGGCGAGGAAGCCTGCGGCGAGGGCGATGGCCCGCGACCAGGTGCGGCGGGTCGGGTCGGGCACGTGGGCCCCGGCGGCATGGATGGCCATGAACAACGCCACGGTGGACACGGCACCCTCGGGCACCTCCAGCAGCCGGAAGACCGCGAAGCCGACACCGACGTACAGGCAGACGGCCGCCGGCGCCATGCGGCGGACCGGCACCGGCACGATCACCAGCACGAACGCGACGTAATCGGCCCACATCGGCAGGCGGCCGAGCTCGTCGTCGTCGAGCAGGTCGTGGGACAGGAAGATGCCGAGCAGGCCCAGCAGCAGCATCGCCGCGAACACCGCGAGGTCGACCCGGGAGGGGCGACGCTCGGCGGTCGTCAACGGCGGGAGGACGGGGGCGGCGGCGCTGGTCATCGTGGGTTCGCAGCGTACGCGGGAGGGGTCCGCCGCCGAGTCCCCCCTGTGGTGGACATCGCCTTCACCCCTGCGGGGGACGCGGCCGTCGTCACCCCCACCTAGCGTGCCTCCCATGCTCGACATCGACTCCCTCACCAAGCGCTACGGCGACGTCGTGGCCCTCGACGGCTGCAGCTTCACCGTCCGGCCCGGCCGCATGCTCGGGTTCCTCGGCCGCAACGGCGCCGGCAAGACCACGACGATGCGCGCGGTGTTCGGCCTGGCCAACCCCGACAGCGGCGAGATCCGCTGGGACGGCCACCCCATCACCGCCGCCGACCGGCGACGGTTCGGCTACATGCCCGAGGAGCGCGGGCTCTACCCCGCGATGGCGCTGACCGACCAGCTGGTCTACTTCGGCCGCCTGCACGGGATGACCGCCGGCGAGGCCCGCGCCGCCGCCGACCGCTGGCTGGCCGACCTCGACCTGGCCGACCGGGCCGGCGACGCGCTGCAGGACCTGTCGCAGGGCAACCAGCAGCGAGTGCAGCTCGCCGCGGCGCTGCTGCACGATCCCGAGCTGCTGGTGCTCGACGAACCCTTCAACGGCCTGGACCCGATCGGCGCGGCCACCATGGCGCGGGTCCTCCGCGAGCGGGCCGCCGCCGGGACGGCCGTGATGTTCTCCTCCCACCAGCTGGAGGTCGTGGAGGACCTGTGCGAGGACGTCGCCATCATCGACCGCGGCCGGGTCGTCGTCACCGGTGAGGTGGAGGCGCTGCAGGCCGAGTCGCCCTACCGCCGGGTCGAGCTCGACCTGTCCGACCAGCAGGCTGCCGCGCTGCAGGACCTCGACGGGGTGCTCGAGTCGCGCTTCGACGGCCGCCACCACGTCCTGAAGGTCCGCGCCGACGTCGACATCACCCGCCTGATGGCCGGTGTCGGGACGGGCCTCGGCGGCGGACAGCACTTCGTCTACACCACCCCGTCGTTGACCCAGATCTTCACCGAGGCGGTGTCGTCGCCGGACCAGCCGGCCTCGACCACCGCCGACCGCATCACCCACGCCACGATCGGCGGTACCCGATGAGCAGCATGTCCACCCTCCGCCTCGTCATCGGCCGCGAGCTGCGCACCCGCGGCACGTCGAAGGCCTACCTGTTCGGCATGCTCGCCATCCTCGTGGTGCTGAGCGCGGCCATCGTCATCCCGTCGGTGCTCGACGACCAGACGACCACCGTCGAGATCGGCGCGGTCGGCAGCGGCAACGACGACGTGCTCGACCTGACCCGCCAGCTGGTCATCGACCGGGCCGGCGACGACGAGGTCGAGTTCGACGTGACCACCTACGCCGACACCGACGCCGCCCGGGCCGGCCTGGCCGACGGCGAGGTCGAGCTGGTCCTCGTCGACGGCACCGCCATCCTCCGCGAGAGCTCCAGCGCCTTCTCCAACGACGACCTCGAGCAGCGTGTGCAGGAGGCCGCCGCCACCCTCGCGCTGCAGGACCGGCTGGACGGCAGCGGCGTGGAGCTGGCCGAGATCACCTCGGTGCTGTCCTCCCAGCCGCTGGAGGTCCGGACCGTGCAGGGCGTCGCCGATGCGGCGCAGGACGAGGCGCGCAGCCTCATCGCCTACGCCGGCATGATGATGCTGTACCTAGCGATCCTGATCTTCGGGGCCTGGACGCTGCAGGGCGTCACCGAGGAGAAGTCCAGCCGGGTCGTCGAGGTCCTGCTGGCCACCGTCGAGCCGTGGCAGCTGCTGGCCGGCAAGGTCATCGGCATCGGCCTGCTCGGCCTGGCGCAGTTCGGCATCACCGTGGCATGGGCCATGACCCTCATCCGGGTGACGGGCGCGTTGAACCTGCCGGTCATCCCCGTGGACTCCGCCGTGACGTTGGTCGTGTGGTTCGTGCTCGGGTTCGCGCTGTACTCCACGATGTTCGCCACGGCCGGCGCGCTGGTCGGCCGGTCGGAGGACGCCCAGTCGGTGGCCTTCCCCGTCTCCATGACAGCGATCGTCGGGTTCTTCGTGTCGTTCCAGGCGCTCAGCGAGCCGGCCGGCGTGCTGGCCCGGGTGACGACGTTCGTGCCGTTCATGTCGCCGTTCGTCGTGCCCATCCGGGTGGCGTTCCAGGAGATCACGGTCTGGGAGCAGCTGCTGGCCGTCGCCGTCACCGCCGGGCTGGTCGTGGTGCTGATCCGCATCGCCGCCCGTGTCTACGCCGGGGGTGCGCTGCACTTCGCCGGCCGGCTGGGCCTGCGCGCGGCATGGACCGGCGCACGGGAGACGTCGCGTTCCTGAGCTCCTCAGGAGAGGGAGGAGGCGCGGACCAGCGCGCCGACGATCGTGCTGTAGGTGCCGGTCGCGAGGACGACGACGAGCAGGAGGAGGGGAGCGGCGGCCACCACCCGAGCCGGGGTGGCCGCCAACGCCGTGTCCATCCGGGGGTGGAGGTGGGGGAGGGCTGCCAGGCCGACCGTGACCAGCAGCAGCCCGGCCGTGTAGGCCGCGAACTGGCCGAGCTGGCCGCCGGGATCATCGGGCGCCGCCGTCAGGATGGTGCCGAGCGCAGGGCCGACACACGGTTGCCACAGCGCCGCCCCAGCAAGGCCCACGAGGGCGCCGCCGGCGACGGCTCGCGGGTTCGGTGCCAGGGGCTTGGTGGCGGTTGGGGTGGTGACGGTCAGCGCGGTTCCGGCCAGAGCCATGGCGGCGAGGAGGACGCCGACGACCATCGAGTCGGGCAGGTCGAGGGTTCCTGCGGCGCGGCTCCATGCGGTGAGGCTGGCCGTCGTCCAGCACGCGATGGCGACCAGCCAGCCGCGGCGTCCTGCCAGGACCGTGGCCCCAGCGGCAGGCAGCACCAGGGCAAGCGAGCACGGCTGTGCTGCGGCGACCACACCCTCCAGCAGTGGGTCCACCGGTGTGGGCTACAGCGTCGGATCGGCGATGAGCCGTGCCACCGTCTCGTTGAGCTCGTCGTACCGGCCCTCACCGATGTGATCGAAGCGGATGTTGCCGTCGCGGTCGAGGACGTAGGTGCGTGGCCAGTAGGCGGTCGTCCCCTCCTGCCAGTGGTGGAAGGTGCGCTTGTCGGTGTCCAGGGCGATCGGCCATGTCACCCCGAGGTCAGCGGCAGCAGCGACGATGTTGTCGACGTCGGCTTCGTGGGCGAACTCGGGGGAGTGGATGCCGACGAACTCCAGGTCGTCACGGGAGTGGGAGCCGTACAGCTGGATGAGGTTCGGGAGAGTCCGCTGGCAGTTGATGCAGCCGAAGGTCCAGAACTCGACGACCACGACCTTGCCCCGCAGCTCCTCCAGCGACGTGACGTCGCTCTGCAGCCACCCGTCGATGTCTCGCAGCTCGGGATGTGGTCCCTCGTTGGAGATCGGCGGCCCGGGTGGGGTGGGAGCGTCCGGTGGCTCGTCCCTCGGCGTGGGGGTCGCCGGGGTGGCGGTGCGGATGTCGGAGGCGGCGGATGCGGGGACCGCGGCGGTCTGGCCGGCTCTGGGGCTCGGCGCCGGCGTGGGGGTCGGCGGCATCGGAGTGGTCGGCGTCGCCAGCGCGATCTGGTCGTCGTCCCCGCGCTGCGCCCGCACGGCCATCACCACCAGCCCGATCACGAGGAGGAGCGCTGCAACGGCAAGCACACGCGACATGGCTCGACCGTATGGAGGTGGAGCCCATGCCGTCGGGTGTCGTCACGCATCCGTAAGGCCACCGCCGGATCTCGCCACGTCGGGTCGTGCCCCGGGTACGGGGGTGCGGCCGCGGGTCCGGGGCGTGCGAGTGCCGGGCGTCAGGCCTTGCGGAGCTCGGACTGTGACTTCAGCACGCGGTCGCCGTCGTCCTGCTCGACGAGGTAGGCGGGGTTGTCCTCATCGGCGTCCCTCACGACCTCGGTACCGGCGATCGTCTTCTCCACGCGCTCGGTGTAGATCTGCTTGACGGTCCCGGAGCCGGTGCCGTCCCCCCAGTCCCACTCCACGTCCTGTCCGACTCGGTAGTCCGCCATCGCCTGTCCTCCGTCTGCTCGGTGCCGCTTCGGGCGTGTGGGTCGAGCGGTCGCTCGTGTTCTCGCCGACGGTCACCTTGTCGAAGTTGGCCGACGCGCAAACATGTCGTCGGCCACCCGGAGGACTGTTCCCCACGCGCCTCTCCAGCAGCGACCGGATCGAGACGGTCGGGTGTCGGGTGGGGTTGGTCGCACCTCGCAGCGACAGGGCGTGGGGCGAGGCGGTTGGCCTTGCGTGATGCGCGACGCCTCGGTCGGGTGCCGGGTGGGGTTGGTCGCACCTCGCAGCGACAGGGCGTGGGGCCAGGGGGTCGGGGTGCGTGATGCGCGACGCCTGCGGTCGGGTGCCGGGTGGGGTTG